>DATMWS010000203.1:0-18506 GCA_035562135.1 Thiobacillus sp.
ACCGGCATCACGGCAAAGCTGTCACGCAGCGCGTCGACGACCAGCAGATGGCCGCTGGCACCCAGAAACGCCATTGCCGCCAGCCACCCCGCCAGCGACCTGCGCCAGCTGGCCGAAGCCGCCAGCTGGCTGTTCGCCACCGGCGTGCAGCTGGCCTTGCCGCTGCTGGCCTTGGCGCTGCTGATCCAGCTGGCCTTCGGCATCGTGGCGCGCACCACGCCGGGGCTGGACATGTTCTCGGTCGGGCTGGGGGTGGCAACGCTGGGGCTGATGGCCGCCTGGGTGTGGGCGGTGCCGCTGGTCGCCCACGGCGTTGGGCTGGGCCTCGAACAACTGGCGGGTTGGCTGGGCCGGCTCAGATGAGCCGGGGCCAGGAACATGATGTCCTATGGCAAGACTCCGGCTCGCCATGCGTTACTGTTATCGCGTCAGCCTGAAACAAACCTGGAGCTTTATGCCGTGACCGAGAAACCGATCTCAGATGCCCTGGTCCTGTTCGGTGCCACGGGAGACCTTGCCCGACGCAAGATATTTCCCGCGCTGCATGACATGCTGCGGCATGGCCGCACGCTGCCGCCCATTATCTGCTTGGCGCACTCTCCGGGGTGGGATCTTGAGCGTTTGCGCGCCCACGCCCACGATGGCATCGCCGAATTTGGCGGGGGTGTGGATGAGGCGGTGTTCCACAACCTCGCCAGTTTGCTGACCTATATCAACGGTGACTATGAGGACCCGGCGACTTACGTGGCGCTGCGCCGTGCGCTTGAGAACCGGCAGCGCCCGCTGCATTACTTTGCCATTCCGCCGGCCATGTTTCCCGTGGTGGTGCGCGGACTGGCTGCGGCCGGTTGCACCGAGGGTGCGCGCGTGGTGGTGGAAAAGCCCTTCGGGCGCGACCTGGAATCGGCGCGATCGCTCAATGCAACGTTGTACGAGGCGCTGCCGGAATCGGGAATCTTCCGTATCGACCACTATCTCGGCAAGGAAGCGGTGCAGAACATTCTGTATTTCCGTTTCGCCAATTCCTTTCTCGAACCGATCTGGAACCGCAATCATATCCGGCAGATCCAGATCACCATGTCGGAGAACTTCGGCGTGGCAGGGCGGGGGCGCTTTTACGATTCGGTCGGAGCAATCCGCGACGTGCTGCAGAACCACCTGCTGCAGATCCTCGCCCTGCTGGCCATGGAGCCGCCGCTCGGCACCAGTGCAGAAGCGGTTCGTGATGAACAGGCCAAATTACTCAAGGCCATCCGCCCACTGGAGCCTGGTGACCTGGTTCGGGGGCAGTACGAAGGCTACCGGAATGAGGAAGGCGTCGCGCACGGTTCGGATACGGAAACCTTTGCAGCCGTGCGTTTCTTCGTGGACACCTGGCGCTGGGCGGGCGTGCCCTTTATCGTGCGCACAGGCAAGCACTTGCCGCTTACCACCACCGAGATTCGCGCCGAGTTTCAGGTTCCGCCGCAGCGCGTATTCGCGCTGTCCGAGACCGGACCCTTGGCGCCCAATTACCTGCGCATGCGCTTGTCGCCCACCGTATCCATCGCGCTGGGCGCACGTACCAAGAATGCGGGCGATCGCATGGTCGGGCGGCCAGTGGAACTCTACGTCTGCAACAATTATCCGGAAGAGATGAGTGCCTACGAGCGTCTGCTTGGCGACGCCATGGACGGCGAGGCCATGCTGTTCGCCCGCCAGGATGCGGTGGAAGCGGCATGGCGCGTGGTGGAACCTGTGCTTTCGCGTCGCGATCCTGCTTATGGCTATGAACCCGGCACGTGGGGCCCGGCCGAGGCCGATCTGCTGCTTGCCGGCGGACGTTGGCATAACCCACGCCCGCCACAGGGCTAGTGTCGAGAATCAAAAATTATAGAAAACCCGGCGCGACCAGATGGATTAGAATGCGGGGTTTATCGTTACATCGTCGGGAACAACGGCGCATGTTTGAAACAAGAGCGGCGGAAATAGCATGGCAGATATAAATACGGCCAGAGGAAGCCTGGTTGCGATAGTCACCCCCATGTCGGACGACGGCGCGCTCGACCTTGATGCGCTGCGCCGCCTGGTCGACTGGCACATCGCTGAGGGGACGGACGGCATCGTCATCGTCGGTACCACCGGCGAATCGCCGACGGTCAGCTACGACGAGCATTGCCTGCTGATCCGCACCACGGTCGAACAGGCCGCAGGGCGGGTGCCGGTGATTGCGGGAACCGGCGCGAACTCGACCGCCGAAGCGATCGAGCTCACCGAATGCGCCAAGGCAGCGGGCGCGCAGGCCGGGCTATCGGTGGTTCCGTATTACAACAAACCGACCCAGGAAGGCCTGTACCAGCACTATAGGAAAATCGCCGAAGCGGTCGACCTCCCGCTGATCCTGTACAACGTGCCGGGACGCACCGTGGCCGATCTGTCGAACGACACGGCTCTGCGTCTGGCCGACGTGCCCGGCATCGTCGGGCTGAAGGATGCCACCGGCAGCATGGAACGCGCCGCCGATCTGCTACGGCGCGCGCCGAAAGACTTTGCGCTGTACAGCGGCGACGACGCTTCGGCGATGCCTTTCATGCTGCTGGGCGGGCACGGGGTGATTTCGGTCACCGCCAATGTGGCGCCGAAGCTGATGCACGAGATGTGCGTGGCGGCGTTCGAAGGGAACCTGGCGCGCGCGCGCGAACTCAACAATGCGTTGCTGCCGCTGCACAGCAAACTGTTTGTCGAAGCCAACCCGATTCCGGTCAAATGGGCGTGCGCCGAGATGGGACTGATTCCGTCCGGCCTGCGCCTGCCGCTGACCCCGCTGTCTGCCGAACTGCATGACACTCTGCGTGGCGCGATGCGCCACGCCAATTTAATCTAGCGCCGCGCCGCGGCTATGTTAGTGCAATGCGCCAGGCCGGTTTGATGTACGTTTTTATTTAGGACACCTTTATGCGTTTGTTGCCCCTGTTTTTGATGCTTAGCCTGGCCATGTCGGGTTGCGGCATAATCGAATCAAAAAAGATCGACTACAAATCGGCCGGCAAGCTGCCGACACTGGAAATACCGCCTGACCTCACCGCGCCGACGGGAGACAACCGCTACGCGATTCCCGATACCCAGGGCAGCGGCACCGCCACCCTGTCGACCTACAGCGAGGAACGCAAGACCGCGCCGAGCGGCGTGCAAACGCTGCTGCCCGCGCAGGACAAAACGCGCATTGAGCGTGCCGGCACCCAGCGCTGGCTGGTGGTGCAGGCAACGCCGCAGCAGGTGTGGCCGCTAATCAAGGATTTCTGGCAGGAGACCGGTTTCATCGTCAACCTGGAATCGCCCGAAACCGGCGTGATCGAAACCGATTGGGCGGAAAACCGCGCCAATATCCCGCAGGATGCGATTCGCCGCACCCTCGGCAAGGTGCTCGACGGCCTGTACTCCACCGCCGAGCGCGACAAGTTCCGCACCCGTATTGAAGCGGGCAAGGATGGCACCGAAATCTATATCAGTCACCGCGGCATGATGGAAGTGTATGCCACCGAGGGCAAGGACAAGACCGTGTGGCAGCCGCGCCCGGCCGACCCCGAACTCGAGGCCGAAATGCTGCGCCGTTTGATGCTGCGCTTCGGCGTCGAGGAGAATCGTGCCCATACCCTGCTGGCCAAGCAGCAGACACCGGAACAGGCGCGCATCGTCAGGGAAGCGGGGGCGCCGGTGCTGGAAATGGACGAGAATTTAGACCGCGCCTGGCGCCGCGTCGGCCTCGCGCTGGATCGCGTCGGCTTTGCGGTGGAAGACCGCGACCGCTCCAAGGGTGTGTATTTCGTGCGCTACATCGATCCCGGCGTCGACAATGCCAGCAAGCGCGACGAAGGTGTGCTGGCCAAGCTTGCCTTCTGGCGCAGCAAGAAGGATCAGACCTCGCCGCAATTGCAGATCGTGGTGAGCGAGGCGGGCGACAAGAGCCGGGTCAGCGTCACGGGCGCCGACGGCAAGCCGGCCGATGCCAATACGCAGAACCGCATCCTCAATCTGCTGCACAAAGAACTGAAGTAACGCGGATGCGGCTGCAATGAGATTTGCCAGCCTCGGCAGTGGCAGCGAAGGCAACGGCCTGGTGGTCGAGGCCGGACGTAGCCGGGTGCTGATGGACTGCGGTTTTGGTCTGGCCGACAGCGTGGCGCGACTGGCGCGGCTGGGTTTGCAGCCTGCCGATCTGGCCGGCATTGTGGTGACCCACGAACACAGCGACCATATCGGCGGGGTGGGGCGGCTGGCGCGCAAGCACAAGCTGCCGGTGTGGCTGACCGCCGGCACGCTGGCGATGGCGCAGGACCTCGATGGGGTGGCGGTGCAGGTGATCGACAGCCATGCGGCTTTTGCGGTGGACGGGTTGGAAATCCAGCCGTTTCCGGTGCCGCACGATGCGCGCGAGCCGGTGCAGTATGTGTTTGGCGACGGCAACCGCAGGCTTGGGGTACTGACCGACACCGGATGCAGCACGTCGCACATCGAGGCCATGCTGGCCGGCGTCGACGCGCTGGTGCTGGAATGCAATCACGACGCGGCGATGCTGGAAAACGGGCCGTATCCGGTCAGCCTCAAGCGCCGCGTGGGCGGGCGTTTCGGCCATCTGGAAAACAGCCAGTCGGCGACCTTGCTGGACAAGCTGAAGCACGACAAACTGCAATGCGTGATGGCGGCGCATGTTTCGCGCAAAAACAATACGGCCGCCCTGGCGCAGCGCGCGCTGGCCCAGGTGCTGAACTGCGCGGACGATGACGTGCGCGTGGCCTGCCAGACGGCGGGATTTGACTGGATCCGGATTTAGCCGGCCAGGAATTTAATTGAACCAGAGATTTAACTGGACAGACTTTGACGACTTTTGCTGAACTCGGGCTCGCCCCCGACATCCTGCGTGCCCTCGACGAGATGGGTTACATCACGCCGACGCCGATTCAGGAGCAGGTGATTCCGCTGGCGCTGCAGGGCGGCGACATCCTCGGTGCGGCGCAAACGGGCACCGGCAAAACCGCTGCCTTCGCGCTGCCGCTGATCCAGCGCCTGCTGCCGTTCGCCAACACCAGCACGTCGCCGGCCAAACATCAGATCCGCGCGCTGATTCTCACCCCCACGCGCGAGCTCGCGATCCAGGTCGAGGAGGCCGTGCAGGCCTACACCAAGCATGTGCCGCTGCGCTCGCTGGTGGTATATGGCGGGGTCAGCATCAACACGCAGATTCCCATCCTGAAAGCCGGCGTGGAAATCCTGGTGGCCACCCCCGGCCGCCTGCTCGATCACGTGCAGAACAAGACGCTGATGCTGACCCAGGTGAATACCCTGGTGCTCGACGAAGCCGACCGCATGCTCGACATGGGTTTCATGCCCGACTTGAAGCGCATCGTCGCCCTGCTGCCGGCGCAGCGGGTGAACATGATGTTCTCGGCCACCTTCCCGGAAGAAATCCGCAAGCTCGCCGACAGCATTCTCAACAGCCCGACCTTCATCGAGGTGGCGGGCAACACCGCCGCGGTGACGGTCACCCAGGTGGTGCACCCGGTGCACCACGAGCGCAAGCGGCAGCTGCTCGCGCATCTGATCAAGAGCCGCGACTTGCGGCAGGTACTGGTATTTACCGGCACCAAGCTGGGCTGCAACCGGCTCGCCAACGAACTCAACAAGCTGGGACTGCACGCCGACGCGATTCACGGCGACAAGACGCAGCAGGAACGCATCAAGGCGCTTGACGCCTTCAAGGCCGGCTCCCTGCGCGTGCTGGTCGCCACCGACGTCGCCGCGCGCGGCATCGACATCGAGGCGCTGCCCTTCGTCGTCAATTACGACCTGCCGCACAACGCCGAGGATTACGTGCACCGCATCGGCCGCACCGGCCGCGCCGGCGCCATGGGTGAGGCCATTTCGCTGGTGAGCGAATCGGAAACGCGCTACCTCAAGGACATCGAAAAACTCATCGGCAACGCCATCGATACAGTGATCGTTCCCGGTTTCGAACCGGGCGCGGCCGACGTGCCCGCGTACCAATCGCGCCCGCCACGGACTGACCGTCATGGCGAGCGTTCGGCCGAGCGTCCTTCAGCCGAACACCGGGCGCCGCGCGCCAGGCCGGCCACGCCGCGCACTACGCTGTTCGATTCCCCTTATGAGCCGACCGCTGCGCCGAACCTCGAGAGCACGCCCGCACTGGTGCGTCCGGCGCCCAAAAAGCAGATGGCGGCGCTGTTCCGCAGCCCGGTCAAACCCGATTCCGCCGGTCAGTGAGCTGGGAAATCCTTCTGCTGGGGCTGTTTGGCGCATTCGGCTGGTACTGGTACGCCGGCATGCAGGTGCGTGAACAGGCCGTCGCCGTCGGCCGCCGTGCCTGTGCCGACGCCGGCTTGCAGTTCCTGGATGACAGTGTCGCCTTGAGCAGAACCCGTTTTGCGCGCAACAGCAGCGGCCAGTTGCAGTTCCTGCGCGATTACCGCTTCGAGTTTTCCGACACCGGCGACAACCGCCGCCCCGGGGTCATCCGCATGCTCGGCAACCGTGTCGAGTGGATCAGCCTCGATGGCGAGTGGCAGCCGGGCAGGGCCGCCAGCGTCACCCGGTTGGTGGACTGACGCCCTGACTGCGATCGCGTGTAGCGCTCGCCTTGATTATCATCCCTACTCGATTTCCAGAATGGCCAGGCTGATCTGCGGCCCTAGGCTGGAATCCCACTCCGACCGTTTTTTGTAGGCCTTGAGCTTTTCGGCGATGAGCGGCTTCATCTGCGAGCAGGGGAACAAGGCGCATGGGGTTTCTCCGTTCAGGCTGAGAGGGCAACATACCCAGACCCGGGGATGGGTCTCATGCTCGTCGACCTACCACCACTTCTCGAAAATGATGCGATTCATCGGCACCCCCAGGTCATGCAGCAGGGTGCTCATGTCCTCGACCATGCCCTTGGGGCCGCACAGGTAATATAGCGTATCGTCCGGCACGTCGAGCGCATGCAGCTTGACCGGATCGATGCGGCCGGTGAGGCCGTGCCAGTGGACGTCGGGCTGGGTGACGGTGATGCTCACGTGCAGGTTGTCGTGCGTGTGGACGGCAGCGTCGAGTTCGTCTCGAAACAGGATTTCACGGCTGTCCGACACGCTGTAGACCAGATGCACGCGGGTCGAAAGCAGGGCGTCGCGCACATGGCGGAAGATGGACAACAGCGGCGTGATGCCAACCCCGCCGCCGATCAGCACCACGTTGTCGCTCATCTCCGGTAGATAGACGAAGGGACCCTGGCCCTGGCTCACGCGCACGCGGTCGCCGACGGTGGCGCGCTCGTGCACCCAGCGCGCCACCGGGTGCCGTGCGCTCACCTTGATCGCCAGCTCGATCTCACCCTGATGGATGGGTGAAGAGGTGATGGAATAACCCGAGGTGTGCGTCACCCCGTCGACCTCGATGCTGAGGTCCACCCACTGCCCCGGCAAAAATCGGAAGCTGGCATCGGGGATGGCAAGGCGCAGGGCGTGGATGCTGGGCGTGGCGGGGGTGATCGCAGCAATCTGCGCATCGAAGCTATGCAAGGCTAGTCCTGTTTCTTCTGGAAAGTCAGCGAGGCCGAGTTGATGCAGTAGCGCATCCCGGTGGGGGCGGGGCCGTCGGGGAAGACGTGGCCCAGATGCGAGCCGCAGCGGTGGCACAGCGCCTCGACGCGCGCCATGCCGTGGCTGATGTCGGACTTTTCCGCCACCGCGTCGGCGTTCAGCGCCTGATAAAAGCTCGGCCAGCCGGTGCCGGAATCGAACTTGGTCTCGGAGGAAAACAGCGGCTCGCCGCAGGCGGCACAGCGGTATTCGCCGGCCTCGTGATGGTCCCAGTATTGTCCGGTAAACGCCTGCTCGGTGCCGTGCTCGCGCAGGATACGGTATTGCTCGGGGGGCAATTCGGCGCGCCACTCGGCGTCGGTTCTGGTTTTGTCGGCAGTCATGATGGTTCTCCTGATTGCCGTAAGTTTACCCGCTGCCGGTCGAGGCCGGCCCTATTGCCCCTGTGCCATAAGGGTTGTCCGCAACACGGTTGACAGCGTCATCGTAGCGGGTTTAATCTTCGTACAGGTATTAGACTTAGTCTAAAAACCGGATTTCATCCACTGGATGGCCTGCTATAACAGATTGTTGGGCGAGTTGGACAGGGATGAAAATTTCAGTGCTGCAAAGCATGTCAATGTAAACAAAGGAGATCAGGTTATGCAACTCAAAGGTTCGAAAACCGAAGACCATCTGAAGGCCGCCTTCGCCGGCGAATCGCAGGCCAACCGCCGTTACCTCTACTTCGCAGCAAAAGCTGACGTGGAAGGCTACAACGACGTTGCTGCCGTATTCCGCTCCACTGCCGAAGGCGAAACCGGCCACGCGCACGGCCACCTGGAATACCTGGAAAAGTGCGGCGACCCCGCCACCGGCATGGCGTTCGGCCCCACCGCCGATAACCTGAAGACCGCCATCGCGGGCGAAACCCACGAGTACACCGACATGTACCCGGGCATGGCCAAGGATGCGCGTTCCGAAGGCTTCGACGAAATCGCCGACTGGTTTGAAACGCTGGCCAAGGCCGAGCGTTCGCACGCCAACAAGTTCCAGAAGACCCTGGACACCTTGGGCGCGTAATTCTGCCCAGGCAAAAAGCGGGTCGGGTTCGGCCCGCTTTTTTTATACAAAATTATCCGATACCAAAATTACTGGAGTTCGCATGAGCACAAGCGAAGGCAGCCTCGAAGCCCCCACCCGCCACCCGCTCGACTGGAAAAACCCGGATTTCTACAACGAAGACAAGCTCAACCATGAGCTGGAGCGCATTTTCGACATCTGCCACGGCTGCCGCCGCTGCCTGTCGCTGTGTACCGCGTTTCCCACCCTGTTCGACCTGGTGGACGAATCCTCGACGATGGAAGTGGACGGCGTCGCCAAGGCCGACTACAAGAAAGTGGTCGACGAGTGCTACCTGTGCGACCTCTGCTACATGACCAAGTGTCCTTACGTGCCGCCGCATCCGTGGAACCTCGACTTCCCGCACACCATGCTGCGCGCCAAGGCGATCAAGTTCAAAAATGGCGGCACCACGTTCCGCGACAAGCTGTTATCCAGCACCGATGCAATGGGCAAGCTCGCCTCGATTCCGGTGGTGGTGCAGGCGGTGAACGCCAGCCTGAAGAGCAAGCCGATCCGCAAGATGGTCGACAGCGTGCTGCACATCCATCCCGACCGCCAGTTGCCCGAATACGACAGCGCCAAATTCCGCTCCACCGCCAGGCCGCGCAGCGATTTTGCAGTGAAGGCCGGCGACAAAACGCCCGGCAAGGTGGCGATCTACGCCACCTGCTACGTCAACTACAACGAGCCCGGCATCGGCCACGACCTGCTGAAGCTCCTGGCGCACAACGAAATCCCCGCCGTGCTGGTGGAGAGGGAAGCCTGCTGCGGCATGCCGAAGCTGGAGCTGGGCGACCTCGACGCGGTGGAAAGGCTCATGGAAATCAACATTCCGCATCTGGCGAAACTGGCGCGCGAAGGCTACGCGATCCTCACTGCGGTCCCTTCGTGCACGCTGATGTACAAGCAGGAACTGCCGCTGATGTTTCCCCACGATGCCGACGTGCAGGCGGTGAAGGACGCGATGTGGGACCCGTTCGAATACCTGATGGCGCGCAATGTCGACGGCCTCCTGAAGACCGATTTCAATCGCCCGCTCGGCAAGGTGGCCTATCACGTGCCGTGTCACCAGCGGGTGCAGAACATCGGCAACAAGACGCGCGACGCGCTGCAGCTGGCCGGCGCCACGGTGACCCTGGTCGAGCGCTGCTCAGGTCACGACGGCACCTGGGGCGTGAAAAGCGAATTCTTCGACAAGTCGATGAAGATCGGCAAGCCGGTGTTCCGGCAGATGGCCGAGCCGCAACCCGATTACGTCAGTTCCGACTGCGCGATTGCCGCGCGTCACATCCTGCAGGGCATGGGCGAATCCACCGCGCAGAAACAGCATCCGATCACGCTGCTGCGCATCGCCTATGGTCTGGAATAAACCGTTATCAGCAAGGAGAGAAACATGCCGCAGATTACCCGTGAAAGCCTGATGAGCCTGGAGGGCTACGCCAAGGCGCGTCCCGCGATGCGCGCCGAAGTCATGGCGCACAAGAAGAACCGGATGGTCGAACTGGGCGACCACATCACGCTGATTTTCGAAGACGAGAAAACCATGCGCTACCAGATCCAGGAAATGTTGCGTGCCGAGCGCACGTTTGAAGAATCCGGCATCCAGGACGAGCTCAACGCCTACAACCCGCTGGTTCCGGACGGCACCAACTGGAAAGCCACCATGATGATCCAGTACTCCGACCCGGACGAACGCAAGGTCGCGCTGGCCAAGCTGAAGGGTATCGAAGAACGCGTGTGGGTGCAGGTGGCCGACCAGGCGAAAGTTTTTGCGATTGCCGACGAAGATATGGAACGCGAGAACGAGGAGAAAACCTCGGCGGTGCATTTCCTGCGCTTCGAGCTTGATGCCACCTCGGTCGCGGCCGCCAAGGCCGGCAGCCCGATCCGCATGGGCATCGATCTCGAGGCTTACACGGTGGGATCGACGACGCTGGCAGAAAACACCCGCGCCGCACTGGTGCTCGATTTGGCCTAAAGTCATATTCAGGCGGTAAAAGCAACACAACAACGTGCCGCCTGCTTTTGAGGAGGGGTGATGCTGGATAAGCTGTTGGTTCATCAGGTGCGGCGACGGGTGGAAGCCTCGGGGCTCCCGTTCATCGTCGAATTGTGGAACGGCGAGCTGGTCGGCACAGTCGCCGACGCTGCGGTGCGGGTGCGACTGCACCAGGCGAGCAGCCTCAAGGCCATGGCCGACCCCAGTCTGGGCGCGCTGGCGCGGGCCTATGTCGAGGGCGACCTTGATCTCGTAGGCGACGTCCGCGACATCCTCGCGCTGGGCGACCGCCTGTGCAACGGGAGTGACTGCGCGCCGAAAACCGGCTCGGACGGCTGGAAATGGTGGCGCCATACGCGCACCAAGGATCGCCGCAACATTCAGTATCACTACGACGTTTCAAACGATTTTTACGGCTTGTGGCTGGATGCGCAGCGGGTCTATTCCTGTGCCTACTTCAAGACCCCGGACATGAGCCTGGAAGCCGCGCAGGAAGCCAAGATCGACCACATCTGCCGCAAGCTCGACCTCAAGCCAGACGAGCAGCTTCTCGACATTGGCTGCGGCTGGGGCGGCTTGATCCTGCATGCGGCGGAACGCTACGGCGTGCATGCGGTCGGCATCACCCTGTCGGATGACCAGCATGCATATGTCAGCCAGCAAATCGATGCGCGCGGGTTAACCGGCCGGGTCGAAGTGCGCAGGATGGATTACCGCGACGTAGCCGAGCTCGGCGGCTATGACAAGATCGCCAGCGTCGGCATGTTCGAGCACGTCGGCCGTTCCAATCTGCGTACCTATTTCGACAAGATCAATGCGCTGTTGAAGCCGGGCGGGCTGGTGCTCAACCACGGCATCACCACGGCCGAGCCCGAGGCCAGCGGCCTCGGCAGCGGCATAGCCGAATTCATCGAGGATTACGTGTTCCCCGGCGGCGAGTTGGTGCACGCCTCCGACGTGTTGCGCGCCGCCGCAGGCAGCGGTCTCGAATGCCTCGATGCCGAAAACCTGCGCCCCCATTACGGGAAAACCCTGTGGCACTGGGTCACCCGGCTGGAACAGCATGCCGACGAAGCCCGCCGCCTGATTGGCGAACAGAAATACCGCATCTGGCGCATCTACATGGCGGGTTCAGCCCATGCCTTCGACCACGGCTGGATGGAGCTGTGGCAGGTGCTGGCGGGCAAGGGCGTCGACGGCAGTCAGCCGAACTATCCGTTCAAGCGGGATTTCATCTATCGCGGCGAGTGAGTCGCTGCGCTGGCAGGTTGGGCGTGGTTTGCCAACCGGCTCTCTCCGGTAGCGTTCAACAAGTAGTATTTCAACCGGCTCGGAAGTGTCTACTAAAGCTGGGGCGATTCAGGCTGCGGCGTAGGATGCCCAGGTGATGGGACAAGAATTCGCGATGAATGATCCTGCTTCCGGTGAGCCTCTTGCCTTCCAGGGTTTGACGGGTGCCCTTGCGCGCGAGCGCCTGGCGGCAGAGGGGGCGAACACATTACCCGATAGCGGATCCCGCGGCACGGCAGCGATGGTGCTCGAAGTGATCCGCGAGCCGATGTTTCTGCTGCTCATCGCTGCGGCCGGTATCTACCTGGTGCTGGGCGACCTGCACGAAGCCTTGATGCTCCTGTTCTTCGTGGGGGTGGTGATGGGCATCACCCTCTATCAGTCGCACAAGACCGAGCGCGTGCTGCAGGCCCTGCGCGATTTGACCAGCCCGCGCGCGCTGGTGCTGCGCGATGGCGAGAAGCAGCGCATCGCCGGACGCGAGGTGGTGCGCGACGACATCGTGATGCTGGCCGAGGGTGACCGCGTGCCGGCGGATGCGCTGCTGCTGATGAGCAATGGCCTGCACGTCGACGAGTCGCTGCTGACTGGCGAAGCCGCGCCGGTGCGCAAGGCGGCGGGCGAGGGGCAGCCGGTTGCGGCGCGCCCCGGCGGCGACGACTTGCCGTGGGTCTATTCCGGCACGCTGGTGGTGCAGGGCCAGGGCATTGCGCGGGTGACCGCCACCGGACCCCGCACCGAGATCGGCAGGATCGGCAAGTCACTGCAAGCTTTACGCCCCGAACCGAGTCCGGTGCAGTGGCAGGTGCGGCGGATGATGTGGGCCTTTGCGCTGCTGGGTGTGGCTTTGTGCAGTGTGGTCGTGGTGCTGTATGGCCTCACCCGCGACGCCTGGCTCGAAGCCCTGCTCGCCGGCATCACCCTCGCCATTTCCCTGCTGCCGCAGGAGTTTCTGGTGGTACTCACGGTCTTCCTGGCACTCGGGGCGTGGCGCATTTCGCGCAGCAGGGTGCTGACGCGGCGCATCCCGGCGCTGGAGACGCTCGGCGCCGCCACCATCCTGTGCGCGGACAAGACCGGCACCATCACCGAGAACCGAATGACGGTGACGCAGCTGGTGACGCGCGATGCGCGCTATGCGGTCGACTACGGGCACGCGAATGCGCTCCCGGAAGCCTTTCACGAACTGGTCGAATTCAGCGTGCTGGCCAGCATGGTCGATCCGTTCGACCCGATGGAAAAGGCCTTTCGCCGACTCGCCGATCACACCCTCGCGGGGACCGAGCACCTGCACGACGACTGGACGCTGGCGCAGCACTATCCCCTGAGCCGCGACATGCTCGCCATGTCGCATGGCTGGAAGGCGACCCAGCGCGACGAATACGTGGTGGCCGCCAAGGGCGCGCCGGAAGCCATAGCCGATCTGTGCCACCTGTCGGAAGCGGAAACCGCGGCCATCGCCACGCAGGTTGACCGTCTGGCGGGGCAGGGTTTGCGCGTCCTCGCCATCGCCCGGGCAACGTTCAGGGGCACCGCCTGGCCGCCGCAGCAGCACGATTTTCCTTTCGTCTTTCTCGGCATGATTGCGCTGGCCGACCCTGTGCGCCCGCGGGTGCCGGAGGCGATCCGCGTGGCGCGCCGCGCCGGCATGCGGGTGGCGATGATTACCGGCGACTATCCCGGCACCGCCGAGGCCGTTGCACGCGAAGCCGGAATCGATCTTGGCGGCGGCATCCTCAGCGGCCCGGAGATCGATGCGCTCGACGACGCGGCGCTGCGGCAACGCCTCAAGACCACCCACGTATACGCGCGCGTGGCGCCGGAACAGAAGTTGCGCCTGGTGCAGGCGTTCAAGGCCAATGGCGAAGTGGTGGCGATGACCGGCGACGGCGTCAACGACGCACCAGCGCTCAAGGCCGCGCACATCGGTATCGCCATGGGCGCGCGCGGCACCGATGTCGCACGCGAAGCGTCCTCGCTCGTTCTGCTGGACGACGACTTTGCCACCATCGTCGATGCCATCCGCCTCGGCCGGCGCATCTTCAGCAACCTGCACAAGGCGTTGGCCTATGTTCTCGCGGTGCATGTGCCAATTGCCGGCATGGCACTGCTGCCGCTGCTGTTCGGCCTACCGCTGGTGCTCGCGCCGGTGCATATCGTGTTTCTGGAACTCATCATCGATCCCGCCTGCTCGATCGTGTTCGAAGCCGAGCCGGAAGAGCGCGACAGCATGGAGCGGCCGCCGCGCCGACAGGATGCGCCCTTGTTCAGCCTGCGCACCCTGCTGCTGTCGCTGCTGCAGGGCGCGACCCTGTTTGTTGCCGTGGCTGCGGTGTATGCCATTTCGCTGCAGCGCGGGCAGGGCGCGGACGAGGCGCGGGCGCTGACCTTCGCCACCCTGGTGATCGGAAATCTGTGGTTGATTCTGGCCAACCGCTCCTGGTCGAGCACCCTGCTGGCATCGCTGCGCACGCCGAACGCCGCGCTGTGGTGGGTGGTCGGCGGCACGCTCGGCTTCCTTGCGTTTGTACTCTATGTGCCCGGCCTGCGCGAATTATTCGGCTTCACTACTCTGCACGCGAACGATGTGTTGCTGGCGCTTGCCGCAGGCGCGACGGGGATCGCGTGGTTCGAGTTGTTCAAGTGGGCGAAGGGGAGAAAAATGGCGGGAACCAGCGCCTGACAGTGGTTTAACCCATCGTCCAGCCGGCTCAATCCGCCCGACGGTCCAGCTCCTGGTCCGCCAGCGAGATGGGGTCTTCCTTCGGTTCCAGGTGGGTGGTGATGTGAGTGTGCGGCACGGCCTGGCGGATGTCGGCTTCGATGCGTTCCGACCAGTCATGTCCCTGCTGGATCGTCCACGCGCCCGGCACCAGGACATGGACGGTGACGAAGGCGCGGGCGCCGGCCTGGCGCGTGCGCAGGGCGTGGAACGCCAGCCCTTGCCGGCGGTAGCCATCCAGCACCGCTTCGATCGCCCTGAGTTCTTCCTGCGGGATGGAAACATCCATCAGGCCCGAAGCGGAACGCTGCAGCAGCTGCCACCCGGTCCACACAATATTCATCGCCACCAGCAGGGCGATCACCGGGTCGAGCCAGAGCCAGCCGGTCGCCCACACCAATCCGACCCCGGCGATGACCCCGACGGAGGTCCAGACGTCGGTAAGCAGGTGGTGCGCGTCGGCTTCCAGGGTGATGGATTTGAATTTCCGGCCCACCGCCATGAGGATGCGCGACGTGGCCAGATTGATTGCCGAAGCGACCACCGACACGCCTAGCCCGATCCAGACAGCTCCGAGCGGCTGGGGATTGAGCAGGCGATCGATGGCTGCATAAGCGATGCCGACCGCGGCGACGAGGATGAGGAAGCCTTCGAATGCGCTGGAAAAATACTCCGCCTTGCCGTGTCCGTGCGCATGATTGTCGTCCGCCGGCATGGCCGCCAGTGTCAGCATGGCCAGCGCCATCATCGCTCCCGCCAGGTTGACGAAGGATTCGAGCGCGTCGGAGAGCAGACCGACCGAGCCGGTGAGCCACCACGCCCAGCCCTTGAGCAGGATGGTGGCAAGGGCCGCCGCGATGGAGAGCCAGGCGTAGCGTTTGAGGGAGGCAGGCAACATGTCGATGCTTCGCAGGAGCCCAGGAAGGGAATTTGATTGTATGACAGGGCAGCTTAATTCCCGCTGGAAACGTCTGGATGAAGCGGTCCTGAATGCGTGCGCCGGGTGCTCGCTGCACGGATTCTTGAGATACTCGCGCATCGACAACCCCGGCGCGACCAACCCGCCGCCTTCCTGGACAACACCACATGGAAAACCTGTTGTACTGGGCCGGGATGTTGGCCGTCGCGGTGAATGCGCTGACCGGCGTACTCGACGCCGGCCGCAAGAAAATGGACCTGATCGGCGTGGTGATGGTGGGTGCCGCCACCGCGCTGGGCGGCGGCACCGTGCGCGACGCGCTGTTGCAGCGCCCGGTGTTCTGGATCAGCGACCAGGTTTACCTGATCGTCGCCCTGGCGACGACGCTGGTTGTCTTCTTCGCGGTGCGCGGCCTGCGCCTGCCGCCGCGCCTGTTCCTCATTCCCGATGCCATCGGCCTCGCCCTGTTCACCATCGTCGGCACCCAGATTGCCCTGGAGTGGCACGCGCCCTGGCTGGTGGCCAGCCTGCTCGGCGTGATCACCGGCGTCGTCGGCGGCGTGCTGCGCGACGTGCTGTGCAACGAAGTCCCCCTGATATTCGTGCGTGGCGAGCTGTATGCATCGGCTGCCTGGATGGGGGCCTTGGTGCTGGTCGGCCTGCAGGCCCTGGCGGTGTCGCCGGTGATTGCGGCGTGGGCAGGGATGGCGAGCGTTCTGGGTGTTCGCCTGGCCGCCATGGCGTTCCGGTTAACCCTGCCCACTTATTCGGCGCGCAAGTAGGGCGAAGAAAGCGACGCCAGCCCCCCATATTCCTGCAGACATCGCCCACCCGAAGCCATAAAATGGCGGGATGAAAATCCTGCCCGCCTTGCTGCTGATACTGCCCCTGACTGCCTACGCCGAAACCGAATGGGGGAAATTCGAATTCGAATTTGATCAGGACAAACCCTGGATGGAGGTGGCGGCCCAGTTGCCGCCGTACCCCAAGGCTGAAAATCTGGTCGAGTTCAACGTGTCATCTGCCACGCGCAACCGGCATTTTGTCGATGCCGAGTCGATCAGCGTCGGTGCCGACAACGTGGTCCGCTACACCGTGGTGATCGAGGCCGCGGGCGGCGCGAAGAGCGTGTCGTTCGAGGGCCTGCGCTGCGAATCGGGCGAGCGCCGGCTGTATGCCTACGGCCATCCCGACGGCACCTGGTCGAAGGCGCGCAACGCCGGCTGGGAAGGCATCAAGTTCCGCTCGCTGCTGTCGTATCACAAGGCCCTGTTCGAGGATCATTTCTGCCCCGACGGCATCCGCGTCAAGGACGGCAAGGCGGCGGTGCAGAACCTGCGGCGAGCGGCACGATGAGCGCTTCGGTCGTCAAGTACGCGCGGCGCATCGTCGTTAAAGTCGGCTCTAGCCTGGTCACCGCCGAAGGGCGCGGACTCGACCACGCTGCGCTGTCGCGCTGGGCGGAGCAGATCGCCGCGTTGACGGCGCAGGGCAAGGAAGTGGTGCTGGTGTCCTCCGGCGCGATTGCAGAAGGCATCGCGCGGCTGGGCTGGAAAAAGCGCCCGAAAGCGGTCAACGAACTGCAGGCCGCCGCCGCGGTGGGGCAGATGGGCCTGGTGCAGGCGTACGAATCGATTTTCCGCACCCATGGTCTGCATGCCGCGCAGGTGCTGCTCACCCACGAGGATCTGGCCGACCGCACCCGCTACCTGAATGCGCGCACCACCCTGCGCACGCTGCTTGAACTGCGCGTGGTGCCGATCATCAACGAGAACGACACGGTCGCCACCGACGAGATCCGCCTCGGCGACAACGACACGCTGGGCGCGCTGGTGACCAATCTGATCGAGGCCGACTGCCTGATTATCCTGACCGATCAGACGGGCCTCTACACGGCTGATCCGCGCAAGCATACCGACGCCACGCTGGTGATGAATGCCCACGCCGGCGACCCCGAACTCGAACGCATGGCGGGCGGGGCGGGCAGCAGCGTCGGCACCGGCGGCATGCTGACCAAGATTCTTGCCGCCAAACGCGCGGCAAGAAGCGGCGCACACACCGTGATCTGCAGCGGCCGCGAGGAAAGCGTGCTGCTGCGGCTGGCGGCAGGCGAGGCCATCGGCAGCCAGCTGGTGGCGCGCCACGCACCGCTCGCCGCGCGGCGGCAGTGGTTGGCCGACCATCTGCAACTGCACGGTGGGGTGGTGCTCGACGACGGCGCGGTGCGCGCCCTGCGCGAGGAGGGCAAGAGCCTGCTGCCGGTCGGCGTGAAGGGCGTCACCGGCGAATTCGAGCGCGGCGAAGTGGTGGCCGTGGTTGATAGCGAAGGGCGTGAAGTTGCGCGCGGCCTCACCAATTACAGCGCAAGCGAGGCCCGCCGCATCGCCGGCAAGCCGAGCAGTGCGATCGAGGCCGAACTCGGCTACATGGACGAGCCGGAACTGATCCACCGCGACAATCTGGTAGTGATGGCGTGACCACGCTGGACCTGATGCGCCACGGCGAGCCCGTCGGCGGGCGCCGCTATCGCGGCCAGATCGACGATCCTCTGTCGGAAAAAGGCTGGGCGCAGATGCACGCGGCGGTGGGCGAGTCGGTGCCGTGGACGCGCATCGTCTCGTCGCCCTTGCTGCGCTGCCGCGCGTTCGCCGAAATGCTGGCCGATCGCCACGGCCTGCCGCTGGCGCTGGACGACCGCCTGAAGGAAGTCGGCTTCGGTGTATGGGAAGGCAAGTCGGCCGCCGAGATCGAGCAGGACGCGCCCGGCACGCTGGCGCGTTTCAAGGCCGACCCGCTGAACGCGCGCCCGGCCGGCGCCGAGCCGCTGGCGGATTTTCACGCGCGGGTGGCCGCCGCGCTCGACGACCTGCTCGCGCAGCACGCCGGCCAGCATGTGCTGCTGGT
>DATMWS010000204.1:0-11846 GCA_035562135.1 Thiobacillus sp.
GATGCCGCCGGCATGGAGCCGGGACTGGCCGACACCCTGCTGGAACGGACCCAGACCTCGACGCAGCGTCAAGAGGCGCTGGGCCACCCCCCCGTATTGCTGACGCCGGCCGTGCTGCGTCCGCTACTTGCACGTTTCCTGCGGCGCACGGTGCCGCAACTCAAGGTGCTTTCGCACGCTGAAGTGCCCGAAGGCAAACAGATCAAAGTGACTTCCCTGATAGGAGGAGCAGCATGAACGTCAAGCGTATCGTCGCAAAAACATCCCGTGAAGCCATGCGCCAGTTGCGCGACGCGCTCGGACCCGATGCGGTCATCCTCTCCAATCGCGCCGTCGAGGGCGGGGTCGAAGTGCTGGCCCTGGCAGCGGAGGATATCGCCGCGATGGCGCCGGCGGTGAATGACGCACCGGCTCCCGCACCTCGATCACCGGCACCCCGGGCGCAGGCGCCGGACATGCAGGCCGAGCCCGAGCCCGAGGTCACCATCAAACGCCGCTTGATCGAGCGGGTTGCCGTGCCTAGCCCGGACAGCGCCCAGCTTGCACAAAGCGTCATCAGCGAAATCAAGTCGATGCAGATGTGCCTGGAGAGCCAGCTCGCCGATCTGGTCTGGCGCGACCTGCCGGGACGCGATCCGTCCGGTGCCGCGGTGATGCGCGACATGCTGGCGGCGGGATTCAGCGCCACCCTGGCGCGCGAGCTGCTGGAAACCCTGCCCAAGGGCGACGCCGAACAGGCGCAGGCCTGGATGCGGAACACGCTGATGAAGCGCCTGCAGGTGGTTCAGAGCGAAACAGACATGCTCGACGCCGGCGGCGTGTTTGCCCTGATGGGTCCGACCGGGGCCGGCAAGACCACCACCACCGCCAAGCTGGCCGCGCGTTTCGTGGTACGCCACGGTGCCGAAAAGCTGGCGCTGCTGACCACCGACAGCTACCGGATCGGCGGCCACGAGCAACTGAGAATTTACGGCAAGATTCTCGGCGTGACCGTGCATGCGGTGCGCGACGCCGCCGACCTGCGGCTGGCGCTGTCCGAACTGCGCAACAAGCACACCGTGTTGATCGACACCGTCGGCATGAGCCAGCGTGACCAGGCTGTCGCCGAGCAGGTCGAAATGCTGTGCCAGGCCGGCAAGCCGATCAAGCGCCTGCTGTTGCTGAACGCCACCAGCCACGGCGATACGCTGGACGAAGTGGTGCAGGCGTATCGGACGCGCGGGCTCGATGGCTGCATCCTGTCGAAGATCGACGAGGCGGCGAGCCTGGGCCCGGCGCTCGACTGTGCGATTCGCCACGACTTGAACGTGCACTATCTTGCGACCGGCCAGCGCGTGCCCGAAGACCTGCATCTGGCCAATCGCCAGTACCTGATTCACCGCGCCTTCAAGGCCCGCACGCACGCCTCGCCATGGCAACTGGACGACAGCGAACTGGGGTTCGCGCTCTCCGGCATTCAAACCATGCAGCGTGAAAGCGCGGTGTCCCTTGGATAAATTCGTCAGCGATCAGGCCGCCGGGCTGCGCCGTCTGCTGGGGCAGCCTGGGTTTCAGGTCATTACCGTGATGTCGGGACAGCAGGGCGCGGGCAAGACCGCCGCGACCGCCAATCTGGCGGTCGCCCTGGCGCGTTCCGGGCGCGACGTGCTCATCATCGACCAGGACCAGCATGGCCGCGGCGCCTGTGCGGCGCTGGGGCTGACGCCGCGCTACGAGGTGGCGGACGTGCTCGAAGGCCGCTGCACCCTGGATGCGCTGATGCTCAACGGCCCCGACAATGTGCAGGTGCTGCCGATCGGCGGCGGCTTCAACCGCCTCGGGCGTCTGTCCGAACGCGATCAGGAATGGCTGGCGCAGAGCTTCAACCGCCTGCAATGCGGCGTTGACGTGGTGCTGGTGGACATGGAAGAAGCCACCGATCCCGATGCGCTGCCGCTGGGCCTGGCCGCCTCCGAAATCATGGTGGTGCTGCCGCCCGGCAGCACGGCCATTACGCAGGCCTATACCCTGGTGAAACGGCTGGCGCACAACTTCGGCAAACGCCAGTTCCGCCTGCTGCTCAATCGCATGGAATCGCCGGAACAGGCGCAGGCCGTGGCGCACAATTTTGCCCACACCGCCGAGCGCTATCTGGGCGTGTCGGTCGATTATCTGGGCTATATTCCACTGGACGAGCGCCTGAGCCGCGCGAGCCATTTGCACACCTCGGTAGTGGACGCGTTTCCGGTCGCGCAGTCCACTTCGCAGTTTCGCAAACTGGCCGACGGTCTGCTGCGCTGGCCGCAGCCGCCAACCCTGGGCAGTGTCGGGGGATTCATGCAGCGCGTGATCCAGGGCAGCAGCCTGGTGGATGCCTGCAGAAGGGGGTAAGGCATGTATACCGCAACCGGAAAAAGCGAAAAAAGCGATCTGCTGACGCAATACATGCCCATGGTCAAGCGGCTTGCCCATCACATGATGGGGCGGCTGCCGCCCAGCGTGGAGGAGGACGACCTGGTGCAGGCCGGCATGATCGGCCTGCTCGACGCCATCAGCCGCTATGACGAAGCGCAGAGCGCGCAGTTCGAGGCCTATGCCATCCAGCGCATCCGCGGCTCGATGATCGACGAGCTGCGCCAGTCCGACTGGCTGCCACGCAGTGCGCGGCAGTCGATGCGCAAGATCGAACAGGCCATCGGCGCCTTGCAGCATCAGCTGGGACGCCAGCCCAGCGAAACCGAAATCGCCGCAGCCATGAAAATCCCGCTGGCCGAATATCAGTCCATGCTGGGTGACGCGCGCGGCCACCAGCTGCTGTATTTCGAGGATTTCGGCGAGTCCGACGAGGACGATTCCTTCCTCGACAAGCAATCGGCGAACGAAGCCAGCATGCCGCTGCCGCAATTGCTCGATGCCAACCTGCGTGCCTGCATCATCGCCGGGATCGAAAACCTGCCCGAGCGCGAACAGCTGCTGATGTCGCTGTATTACGAACAGGAACTCAACCTGCGTGAAATCAGCGAAGTATTCGGCGTCAGCGAATCGCGCATCTGCCAGCTGCATGGCCAGGCCATCGCGCGGCTGCGCACCAAACTCAAGGAAGACGCATGGATCGTGGGAGCCTGATCGGGCTCGGGCTGGCGGGGGTCGCCATCCTCGGCGGCCAGGCGATGGAGGGCGGGCAGATCAGCCTGTTCCTGCAGCCGGCCGCATTCGTCATCGTGGTGATCGGCACCCTGGCCGCAGTCCTGCTGCATCATCCGCTGCCGGTTTTCATGCAGGGGCTGCGCATGGCGAAGTGGGTTTTCCGCCCACCCGAACCGGAAGCCGGTGTGCTCATCCGCCGCGTCGTCCAGTGGTCGCACACCGCGCGACAGGAGGGCGTGCTGGCGCTGGAAAAGCACCTCAGCATCACGCACGATCCGTTCCTGAGAACCGGCCTGCAACTGCTGATTGACGGTGCCGATGCGGCCAAGCTGCGCGACACGCTCGATGTGCAGATCGTCAGCTTCGAAACCGCCGAGCGCCAGGCCGCGCGGGTATGGGAGGCGGCGGGCGGCTATGCGCCCACACTCGGCATTCTGGGCGCGGTGATCGGCCTGATCCACGTCATGGAAAACCTGGCGGACCCCGGCAAGCTGGGTGCCGGCATCGCGGTCGCCTTTGTCGCCACCATCTACGGTGTGGGGCTGGCCAACCTGGTGTTCCTGCCGATCGCCAACAAGATCAAGTTCACCATCGCGCGCCGCGTGGCCGAGCGCGAGATCATCTGCGACGGCCTCATCGGTATTGCCCAGGGCGACAATCCGCGCATCATCGAGGCCCGGCTAAAAGGCTATCTCTGATGCGCCGCCGTCGCCGCATTGCCGCCGATCATGACAACCACGACCGCTGGCTGATTTCCTACGCCGACTTCATCACCCTGCTGTTCGCTTTCTTTGTGGTGATGTACGCCATCTCGGCGGTCAATGAAAACAAATTCCGCGTCCTGGCCGGCTCGCTCGGTGACGCCTTCGGCAGGTCGGCGGCAGGCGACGCGCCGGTGCCGCAACTGACAACGGAGGCACTGCCTGCGGAAGTCAGGCAACGCACCCTGAAACAGCAGCAGGCGATCGAAGAGCAGGCGCACATGACCGAGGTGGCGAGCAGCCTGCTCGATGTGATGGGGCCCCTGGTGAAGGAGGGCAAGGTGCGGGTGACGCAGAGCCGGCGCGGGGTCAGCATCGAAATCAATGCCAACGTGCTGTTCGAGCCGGGTCGCGCCGAACTGGATCCCGGCTCGCTGGAAGTGCTGCGCGCAGTGGCGGAACGCTTGCGAAATGAGCCTTTCAACCTGGAAATCACCGGCCATACCGACGTCATGCCGATCAGCAATTCGGTGTTTGCCTCCAACTGGGAATTGTCGGCGGTGCGGGCCACCAGTGTGGTGCGCCTGCTGGCCGACAGCGGCATCGCGCCGGCGCGCCTGTTCGCCATCGGGCGCGAGGCCAGCCAGCCGATTGCCGCCAACGAAACGGCGGAAGGGCGCGCGCGCAACCGCCGGGTTGAACTGATGATCCTGTCCGGCCTGCCGGACACGGTCGAGGAAATTCCGGTGCGTCCCAACGCCCCGGCCTTGAAATCGGGGGGATAGGCCCGATACTTCCTAATCCTGTTGACCGGATTATGAAGACCAGACCATGCCCAATGATTCCGCACTGGAAGGCGAAATCCTGTCCGATAACCGCCAGTTGCCGGCTGCCCCGGTGCTGCCGGCCGAGCTCTACCTGCTGCCGCTGACCGAAAAACCGTTTTTCCCGGCGCAGACCCTGCCGCTGCTGATGAACGAGGCGCCGTGGTTGCCGACGGTGGAGGCCATCGGCGAGACCGCGCACCACATGGTGGGCCTGGTGGTGGTCAAACCAGACAACTCCGACGACATCAAGCGCGCCGATTTCCGCAGCGTCGGCACCGTGGTGCGCATTCATCATCCGGTGCGCACCGATGGCAAGATGCAGTTCATCGCCGAGGGCACGCGGCGTTTCCGCATCGTCGAGTGGCTGTCGGATATGCCGCCCTACAAGGTCAGGGTCGAATACCCGAGCGAGACCGGCAAGCGGGACTCGGAGGAAATCCGCGCCTATTCGATTGCCATCATCAATACCATCAAGGAATTGCTGCCGCTCAATCCGCTGTATTCGGAGGAGCTCAAGTTCTTCCTCAACCGCTTCGGACCGAACGAGCCCTCGCAGCTGACCGACTTTGCCGCCAGCCTGACCACTGCGTCGAAACAGGCATTGCAGGAGGTGCTGGAAGCCTTCGGCCTGAAAAAGCGCATGGAAAAGGTGCTGGTGCTGCTGAAGAAGGAGCTCGACGTGGCGCGCCTGCAGTCGGACATCCGCGAAAAGGTCGACGAGAAGATGAGCGAGCAGCAACGCGAGTTCTTCCTGCGCCAGCAGCTGAAGGCAATCCAGAAGGAACTCGGTCTCGCCAAGGACGACAAGACCGCCGAACTCGACACCTTCAACGAGCGCATCGCCAAACTGACGCTGCCCGGGCAGGCAAAAAAGCGCATCGACGAGGAAATGCACAAGCTCTCCCTGCTGGAAACCGGCTCGCCGGAGTACACCGTCACCCGCAATTATCTCGACTGGCTGACCGTACTGCCGTGGGGCGTTCACACGCAGGACAAGATCGACCTCGAACACGCGCGCAGGATACTCGACCGCGACCACGACGGGCTGGAGGACGTCAAGGATCGCATCATCGAATTCCTTGCCGTCGGCGCAATGCGCGGCGAAATGGCGGGCTCGATCCTGCTGCTGATCGGGCCGCCCGGTGTGGGCAAGACCTCGATCGGCAAATCCGTCGCCGAGGCGCTGGGGCGCAAGTTCTACCGTTTTTCGGTCGGCGGCATGCGCGACGAGGCCGAGATCAAGGGCCACCGCCGCACCTACATCGGCGCCATGCCGGGCAAGTTCGTGCAGGCGCTGAAAGAGGTGGAATCGGCCAACCCGGTCATCATGCTCGACGAGATCGACAAGATCGGCGCCAGCTACCAGGGCGACCCCGCCTCGGCGCTGCTGGAAGTGCTCGACCCCGAGCAGAACGCCGACTTCCTCGACCATTATCTCGACGTGCGCTTTGATTTATCCAAGGCGTTGTTCATCTGCACCGCGAACGACTTTTCCATCCCGTCGGCGCTGCTGGACCGCATGGAAGTCATCCGCCTGTCGGGCTACATCACGGAAGAAAAAGTCGCCATCGCCAAACACCACCTGTGGCCGCGCGTGCTCACCCGCGCCGGGCTGAAAAAGAACCAGCTCGCGATCAGCGAAGGCGCGATCCGCCACGTCATCGAGGGCTATGCGCGCGAAGCGGGGGTGCGCAACCTGGAAAAGCAGCTGGGGCGGGTGGCGAGGAAGGCCGTGGTCAAGATACTGGGCGGTGCAGCGACGCCGATCAAGATCGGCGTCAGGGAAGTCGAGGCCTATCTCGACAAGCCCGTGTTCAGCCGCGAAAAACCGATGAGCGGCGTCGGCGTGGTCACCGGACTGGCGTGGACCTCGATGGGCGGCGCGACGCTGCCGGTCGAGGCGACGCGCGTGCACACCCTGAATCGCGGCTTCAAGCTCACCGGCAAGCTGGGCGAGGTGATGAAGGAATCGGCCGAGATTGCCTACAGCTATATTGCCTCGCACCTGAAGCCCTACGGTGCCGACGCCAAGTTTTACGATACCAGCTTCGTCCACCTGCACGTGCCGGAAGGCGCCACCCCCAAGGACGGCCCCAGCGCCGGCGTCACCATGGCGACCGCGCTGCTTTCGCTGGCCAGGAACGTCAAAATCAAGCGCCCACTGGCGATGACGGGCGAACTGACGCTGACCGGTCAGGTGCTGCCGGTGGGCGGCATCCGCGAGAAAGTCATTGCCGCGCGTCGCATCGGCATTCCTGAACTTATCCTGCCCGACGCCAACCGGCGCGACTTCGACAAGCTGCCCGGCCACATCCGCGCCGGGCTGACCGTGCATTTCGCTAAACGCTATCAGGATGTGGCGGCGATCGTTTTCGGAACAGGTTCCAGCACATGATGGGGGATTAAGCCGGCGTCGATTAAGTCGGCGCCGATCAAACCGGTCAGATGAACAGGCACACGTCGGATTGTTGCGCGATGGGCAGGAAGCTCGCCGCGCCAATCCAGTCCTTGATCTCCGGGATGAACTCATCAGGCGAATAGCCAAACAAGTCCACCGTCATCTGGCAGGCAACCAGCTTGACGTCGGCCTCGATGCACGCGCTGCGCAACTCCTCGATGGTGGCGACCCCTTTGTTTTTGACGGTTTGCTCCATCAGCCGGGTGGCCACTTTTTCAAATCCCGGTACGCCTGCCATCACGGCGTTGGGAACCTTCCAGTTGATGTCCCTCAGCCACTGCGGCCCAAACGGCATTTTCATCGGCATGCCGGGGTTGCCGAGCGGACTGACCTCGAGATTCAGATTCTTCTTGAGCAGTTCAAGTCCGTAGAACGTGAAGAACATCGATACGTCCCAGCCTAGCGCGGAAGCGGTGGACGCCAGAATGAACGGCGGATAGGCCCAGTCCATCGTGCCCTTGGTGGCGATGATGGACAGGGACGGTACATGCGCGGCGGCGCGCTCAGCCATTTTGGTTTCAAAACGCTGATCAAACCACTGATCGAACAGGGATTGATCCAGGTTGGCGGGAATGATTTTCTCAACGGCACCCATGGTCGTCTCCTTAGGCCTTGCGAATGATAAAAACAAACTCGCCTTGCATCGAGTTGGAAGAAATCAACTCATGTCCGGTTTGCTTGCAGAAGGCTTGCATGTCTTTGAGCGAGCCAGGATCGGTGGAGGTGATGGCCAGTGTTTCGCCCGCCCCCAGGTTGGATAAGGCTTTTTTGGTGCGCAGAATAGGCAGCGGGCAGCTCAGGCCGCGTGCATCCAGGGATTGCGTTGCATTGGTGCTCATCATGATGACTCCTTTGGCTACTAGATGACCGTACGGTCAAGAAAATCGGCAAAAAAATGCCGGGCGAAACAAATCACGCTGCGAGTAGGGGAAATGGGTTTGACCGGGCAAAGACTGACGCTAGACCGGTCGGTTAATTTTTGGACGAAAAAAAGGGAGGCAAATCGCATGGCAATCAGGTGCCTGTTTTTTCGATACGCAGGGTTTTGATTGCGGGCCCCAGGCGGTAGAGAAGCTCGGGGTCGTTCTGCGATTTGGCCAGCAGGATTACCCCTTCGAGATACGCCAACATGGCCTCGGCGGTCAGGGAGGTATCCAGGGGGGCAATAAATCCGCCGGCGACCGCCTGCTCGAGCGTGTCCTTGAAACGGGTTTTTGCCCGCGTAAAAATAGCCAGCAGCTTGGCACGCAGAATATCGTCCTGCGTGCTGACCTCCAGTGTCAGATTGCCAAAGATGCAACCCAACATTCGCCCATGTACTTGTTTGATCGATTTTTGCCAGAAATAAGCCGCATCGATCAAATAATCGATCCGTTCCATCGGGGGCAAGGCCGGGTCAAACGCTTCTGCCACAAAACCGTTCGCCCAGTCATCTGCAAACTCGTCGATGACTGCCATGATCAGATCACGCTTGGAAGGGAAGAAATGATAAAAACTGCCCTTTTGAACTCCCGCACTTTCACAGATCTCTTGTATGCCCACATTCGCATAGCTGCGGGCATGAAAACGCGGCTTCGCCGCTGCGATGATTCTGGACCGGGTGTCGCTTGCAATATTCATGCGTCAAATGCTAGTTGACCGACCGGTAAAATGCAAGTGCCTTGTTCCATCCGAATCTGAAGAAGCTGGAACTTACTGCTTAGGGCAGGGCGCCGAGTCGAGTAAAATGGCGCCATGAATGCCGCCGAGCTTCTTAAAGCACCGCTCCTCGACACGCCGCCCGTACCCGCCATCAAGGTGCGCGGCGAACTGCTCACCGAACTGCCGCAGGATCTCTATATTCCGCCGGACGCGCTCGAGGTTTATCTCGACGCCTTCGAGGGCCCGCTCGACCTGCTGCTTTACCTGATCCGCCGCCATAACCTGGACGTGCTGGACATTCCGATGGCGGCGCTGACCAAGCAATACATGGCGTACGTGGAGGCGGCACACGCCACGCGGCTGGAGCTGGCGGCGGAATATCTGCTGATGGCGGCGATGCTGATCGACATCAAGTCGCGCATGCTGCTGCCGCGCCCGCAGCAGAGCGAGGAGGCGAACGAGGGCGACGACCCGCGCGCCGAACTGGTGCGCCGTTTGCTGGAATACGAGCAGATGAAGCTCGCCGGGCAGCGCCTCGATGCCTTGCCGCAGGCCGGGCGCGACTTCGACACGGTCAGCGTGTTTTTGCCGGCGGCGGCCAGGCATCTGCCGAGTCTGCATCCGGAAGAGCTCGCCGCAGCCTGGCTGGCGATCCTGTCGCGGGCGAAGAACCGCACCCATCACCGCATCGGCCGGCAGGAACTGTCGATCCGCGAACACATGAGCCGGATTCTGAAGCGGCTGACGCCGGGCGAGTTCATGGAATTCAAGGACTTGTTCCCGGAAGCGTCGACCGTGCATGAACTGGTGGTCACCTTCCTGGCGGTGCTGGAGCTGACCAAGGAAACCCTGCTCGACGTGACGCAAGCCGAGCCGTTTACCCCCATTTATGTGAGGCTGCATGAATCTGCAACCGAATGACCATCCCGATGATTTGACGGTGGTTCTGGAAGCCGCCCTGCTGGCGACCATCGAGCCGCTGTCGCTGGCCGACCTCAAGCGCATGTTCGAACAGGATTTGTCCAATGATGTGCTGCGCCGGTCGCTCGACGAATTGCGGGTGCAATGGCACGGCCGCGGCGTGGAACTGGTGCAGGTGGCGGAAGGCTGGCGCTTTCAGACGCGCGCCGAAATGCAGCCCTGGCTGTCGCGCCTGAAGAACGAGAAGCCGCCGCGTTACTCGCGCGCGGTGCTGGAAACGCTCGCCATCATTGCCTATCGCCAGCCGGTGACGCGCGGCGACATCGAGGAAATCCGCGGGGTGTCGGTCAATCCCCACATCATCAAGACGCTGGAAGAGCGCGGCTGGATCGAGGCCATCGGCCATCGTGACGTGCCGGGACGGCCGGCGCTGTTTGGCACCACCGGGCATTTCCTCAGTGACCTGGGCCTCGTTACACTGTCCGAACTGCCGCCGCTGGAAGAGCTCGGCCACCTCGTCACCCCCGATGAAACTGCATTGATTCCGGAATTGCTGGACAATGACGTCCCCCACACGTTTGGCGCGGTGATCGAAACCGTCCGCGTCAGCACCGCATTTGTTAGCACCGCCCCTGTTAACACAGACACCGAGATTCTTTGATATGGCCCGCCCATCAACCCCCATCCGCCGTTCGCCCACCGCTCCCCTGGGGCGCGCGGCGAGCCGTCTGCAACAGGCCACCGCCCCCGAGGCGCCCAGCGAGCGCCTGCAAAAGGCGCTGGCTTCAGCCGGGCTGGGCTCGCGCCGCGAGATGGAAGAATGGATTGCCGAAGGCCGGGTACAGGTCAACGGCGAAACCGCCACGATCGGCAGCAAGGTCGGGCCGCGCGACGTGGTCAAGGTCAGCGGCCGTCGCGTGTACCTGCGTTTTGAGGACAAGCGCACGCGCATCCTGATCTATCACAAGTCGGAAGGCGAAATCGTCACCCGCGACGACCCCGAGGGCCGCGCCACGGTGTTCGATGCGCTGCCCAAGCTGCGCGGCGCCAAGTGGATCTCGATTGGCCGGCTGGACTACAACACCGACGGCCTGATGATCTTCACCACCTCGGGCGAACTCGCCAACCACCTGATGCACCCACGCTTCGAAGTCGAGCGCGAGTACGCCGTGCGGGTGCTGGGCGAACTGTCCGGAGACATGATTGAGCAGTTGCTGGCCGGGGTGGAACTCGACGACGGCCCGGCGCAGTTGCAAAGCTGCTTCGCCGCAGGCGGCGAGGGCGCCAACCGTTGGTATCGCATCGTGATCAAGGAGGGCCGCAAGCGCGAGGTGCGGCGGCTGTTCGAACATTTCGGCCTGACGGTTTCGCGCCTCACGCGCATCCGCTTTGGACCGATTGTGCTGCCGCCGCAACTGCGCCGCGGGCAGAAAATGGAACTCGACGATGATCTGGTCGCACGGGTGATTGAATGGGCGGGGATGACCCCCACCCCGCGCCGGCAAATGCGCGGGGTGCCGGACAAGCATACCCGCAAGCCGCGGATGCGCTGAAGGCTTTTTCATGAAGCTGATCCTGGCCGACGACCACACCTTATTTCGGGACGGGCTGGCCTTGCTGCTCAAGGCGCACTGCGCCGACTGCGAAATTTGGGAGGGCGATGGCCTGGATGCCGCGCTTGCCGCGGCGCAGGCGCATCCCGATGCCGATGTCGCGCTGCTCGACCTGCACATGCCGGGAATGGACGGCGTGCAGGGCATCCGGCGCTTTGTTGAGTTGAATCCCGTGCTGCCGCTGATCATCCTGACCGGCGCGGAGGATCCGCAACAAATCCAGGCGGTGCTGTCGGCGGGCGCTTCCGGATTCATCCCCAAAAGCTCGACCCCCGCCGTGATGCTGTCCGCAATCCAGCTGGTGCGCTCGGGCGGAACCTACATTCCCCCTCAATTGCTTTCCAGTGCATCGGTCTCCGCGCAAACTCCGGCGAGTGCAACTATCCGGGAACGCGCCCAAACCCAGTTGACCGACCGCCAGATGCAGGTGCTGCGCCTGCTGGCGGCGGGCAAACCCAACAAGGCCATCTGCCGCGAACTCAATATTGAGGAAGGCACCGTCAAGGCGCATATCGCCACTGTCTTTCGGGTGCTGGACGTGGCCAACCGCACCGAGGCG
>DATMWS010000205.1:0-26765 GCA_035562135.1 Thiobacillus sp.
CACGCTGAATCTGCAGCTCGAGCTGCAGGCCGCCGCCAACGGCGCCTTCAACGGCCAGCTCGATGCGAGCGGGATCACGCTGGCCGGACAGCGCCTGAGTGTCGTTCGCGCCAACCTGCAGGGTCGTCGTAATGCCCACACCCTGACGCTCGACGCCCGCCTGCCTGATTGGCAGGTGACCGCGAGCCTGGCGGGCGGACTGGATGACAAGCTGGTGTGGCGCGGCCAGCTGAACCAGGCCGAGATGCAGGGACGCTGGCCGATGCAACTGATGGCGCCCGCCACCCTGTTGCTGTCGCGCGAGCAGCAGCAGGTGAACCATCTGGCGCTGACGCTGGCGGGCGGCCGGGTGACGGTCGAGCAGTTCAGCCGCCGGGGTGCGCAGCTGGCTTCGCGCGGCGCGCTCGCCAACCTGCCGCTGGCGCCCCTGCTGGCGCTGCTGGAAACCGCGCCGCCTTTCACCACCGATCTCAGGGTCAATGGCGACTGGAATCTGCGCGCCGGCGACACCCTCGACGGCCAGCTGCGGCTGCGCCGCCAGTCGGGCGATGTGCGCATGAAAGAGCCGGCGCAGAGTCTGGGGCTGACGACGCTTGCGCTCGACCTCGACGCCGAGGCCAGCCGCGTCACTGCACGCGTCGAGGCGGCCAGCCGCGAAGCCGGCCAGCTGAGCGCCGACGGGCGGGCCACGCTGCTGCGCGAGGGCGCCTTCTTCACTCTGCCGCGCACTGCGCCGTTGGCGTGGACGGCACAGCTCGATGTGCCCAACCTGCGTCTGGTCAGGCTCTTCATTCCGGTCGGCATCCGTGCCGACGCCCGCCTCAACGCCCAGCTCACCGGCAGCGGCAGCCTGGCGGCGCCGCGCATCGACGGGCAGATTGAGGCCAGCCAGATTCGTTTTGCCATGCCGGAAGAAGGGGTCGTCATTACCGACGGCACGCTCAAACTCATCCTGGACGACGACCGCGTGCAGGTGCAGCAGGGCGAGCTGAAAGGCCAGAGCGGGCGCATCATGGTAAGCGGCGAGGCCCAGCTGAAAAACCCGCAGGCGGGCCTCACGCTGACCTTTGAAAAATTTGCCGTCACCAACCGCAGCGATCGCCGCGTGATTGTTTCCGGCACCACCCGCCTCAATCTCGACCAGAAGCGACTGCAACTCACCGGCGAACTCAGCGCCGACCGCGCCCGGCTGGAAATGCCGGAAGCCAGTCGCCCCACCCTGTCGTCCGATGTCGTCGTCGTCGGCCAGCCGCCGCGTGAAAAATCGGCTGCCCGACGCATCCCGCTGCAGCTCGACCTCAAGCTCAATCTGGGCGAGGATTTCCTGTTCAAGGGCGCCGGGCTCGACGCGCGCCTGGGCGGCCAGTTGCGCGTGTTCACGGTGAACGAGGTACTGCGCGGCGAAGGCCGCATCCAGGTGGTTGAGGGGCGCTATGCGGCCTATGGGCAATCGCTCGACATCGAGCGCGGCGTGCTCAGCTTCATCGGCCCGATCGACAACCCGGGAATCGACGTCCTGGCGGTGCGCAAGACGCCCACGGTCAAGGCCGGGGTGCAGGTCAGGGGGACGGTGCAGCGCCCGCTGGTGACGCTGTATTCCGATCCGGCGCTACCGGATACCGAGAAGCTCTCCTGGCTGGTGCTGGGGCATGGCCTGGACAAGGGGGGGCAGCAGGAATTTGCCTTGCTCCAGATTGCCGCCGGCGCGCTGCTGAGCCAGACGGAATCGGTGAATTTTCAGGCGCAGCTTGCCGACGCGCTGCGCATCGACAGGTTCGACGTGCGGGCGGGCGAGGGCGAAGACCTCACCAGCACGGTGGTCAGCGTCGGCAAGCGGCTGTCCTCGCGCGCCATGCTGAGCTACGAGCAGAGCCTGGATGGACTGACTCAGGTGGTCAAGGTGCTGTACCAGCTGACGCCGCATGTGCGGCTGGAAGCGCAGGCCGGGCAGCAAAGCAGCTTCGATGTGTTTTACAGCCTGGAATACGACTGAACCGATCATGTCCCGATGGTAGAATCGGGCGCATGTTAGACGTTCGCATCACCGCCATGAGTTCCCTGTGCCGATTGCCCGCCCTGTCCGGAGGGGGTCGTTGATGCGCATCCTGTTGTCCAACGACGACGGCTACTTCGCCCCCGGTCTCGCCGCGCTGGCGCAGGCGCTCGCGCCGCTGGCCGACATTACCGTGGTGGCGCCCGAGCGCGACCGCAGCGGCGCTTCCAATTCGCTCACGCTCGACCGCCCGCTGATGCTGCGCCAGGCGCCCAGCGGCTTTTATTACGTCAACGGCACGCCCACCGATTGCGTGCATCTGGCCGTCACCGGCATGCTGGACCACATGCCCGACATGGTGATTTCCGGTATCAACCACGGCGCCAACATGGGTGACGACACGATTTATTCGGGCACCGTGGCCGCCGCCACCGAAGGCTATCTGCTAGGGATTCCGTCAATTGCGGTCTCGCTCGCCAACCACAACGCGCTGCACTTCGACGCGGCCGCACGCGTGGTGGTCGAGCTGGTGCAGCGCATCCAGGCGCAGCCGCCGACCGAGCCGATGCTGCTCAACGTCAACGTGCCGGACCGCGCCTGGGCCGATCTGAGCGGTCTCACCGTGACCCGGCTGGGCAAGCGCCACAAGGCTGAATCGGTGGTGAAGACCACCAACCCGCGCGGCCAGACCGTGTACTGGGTGGGTGCTGCGGGGCTGGCTCAGGACGCGGGCGAGGGCACCGATTTTCATGCCGTCGCCAACGGCTTTGTTTCGATCACTCCGCTGCAAATGGATTTGACCCGTTTCAGCCAGATGGACAGCGTGAACGCATGGTTGAAACTCTGAACCTGCGCGCCGGCATCGGCATGACCTCGGCACGCACGCGCGGCCGCATGGTCGAGCGCCTGCGCGAGCAGGGCATCAAGGATGAAACCGTGCTGGCGGTGATGGGCAGCGTGCCACGTCATCTATTTGTGGACCAGGCGCTGGAATCGCGCGCCTACGAAGACACCGCGCTGCCGATCGGTTTTGGGCAGACGATTTCCAATCCCTACATTGTGGCGCGCATGGCCGAGCTGGCACGCCACGGCGAGAACGGCCAGGGCCAGGCGCTCGGGCGCGTGCTGGAAATCGGACTGGGCTGCGGCTACCAGGCCGCGGTGCTGGGCAAGCTGGCGCGCGAGGTGGTGTCGATGGAACGCATCGCCGCGCTGGTCGGCAAGACCCGCCAGCGCCTGCGCGAGCTCAGGGTGAACAACGTCAAGCCCAAGCACGGCGACGGCATGGCGGGGGCGAAGGATTTTGCGCCGTTCGACGCCATCGTGATTGCGGCCGCGTTTGCCGAGGTGCCACACGCCCTGCTGGCGCAGCTGGCCGACGGCGGGCGCCTGGTGATGCCGCTCGGCCACGCCACGCAGACGCTGTGCGTGGTCGAGCGCCAGGGCGATGCGTACACCGAGCGCCTGCTTGAAGGGGTGAAATTCGTTCCCCTGCTGCCGGGGGTGGCGTGAGGGTTGCCGGTGTGGTGCTGGCGGCGTGGGCACTGACTGCCTGCACCGCGCCCGGGCCTGCGCCGGTGAGCGATCGGACCCCTGCGCGCACCGCAGTCAAGTCCGAGGCACCGCGTCCCGCCACGCCGCAGATCGCGCCGTCCACCAACGGCCTGCACACCATACAGCGCGGCGATACGCTGTATGCCATCGCATTCGCCAACGGCCTCGATTACCGCGAGATCGCAATATGGAACCAGCTCGAATCGGCTGACCGCATTCTGGTCGGCCAGGTGCTGCGGCTGACGCCGCCGCCGGGTGCGGTCGAAATCAAGCCGCTCGACGACGAGCCCGCACCGAGCGCGCGTCCGCTGGCAGAACCGCCTGTGTTGCGCGAACCGCAAGCGGTGTTGCTGGCGTATTCCGAGGCCAACTGGGCGCAGGCATCGGGCGCACGCCCGGTGACGGCGGTGGCGCCCGCTGCGATCAGTCCGGCGCCTGTCGCAGCGACGCCCCCGGCGCCTGTCGCAGCGCCGTCCCCGGCGCCGGCAGCCGCTGCAAGCGGGGCGGTCGACAGCTGGCTGTGGCCGGTAGACGGCACGCTGGCCGGGCGCTTTGGCGCAGCGGGCGGCAAGGGCATCGACATCGTGGGGCAGCGCAATGCGCCGGTGAAGGCGGTGGCCCCCGGCAAGGTGGTGTATAGCGGCAGCGGCCTGCGCGGCTACGGGCGGCTGCTGATCGTCAAGCATGCCGGCGAGTTTCTCTCGGCTTACGCGCACAACGAAACGATCCTGGTGAAGGAAGGCGACAGCGTGACCGCTGGGCAGAAGATTGCCCTGATGGGCGACAGTGACGCCGACCGGGTGAAACTGCATTTTGAAATCCGCCGTTATGGCAAACCGCTTGATCCCCTGAACTATCTGCCGGAGCGTTCATGAGCCGCAAACCCAGCGATGAATCGGATGACCTGACGCCTGACGATGCCGAGCAGCAGGCCGCTGCGGATACCAGCGAGGAACTGGCATCCGCCATCCTCGACGAGCCGCAGGTCGACGTCACCCAGTTGTATCTCAACGAAATCGGCCGCGCGCCGCTGCTGACCGCGCAAGAGGAAGTCGCATTGGCGCGGCGCACCGTGCTGGGCGATTTCGAGGCGCGTCAGACCATGATCGAGCGCAATCTGCGGCTGGTGGTCAACATCGCCAAGCATTACGCCAACCGCGGGCTGACCCTGCTCGACCTGGTGGAGGAGGGCAACCTCGGCCTCATCCATGCGCTGGAAAAATTCGACCCCGAGCGCGGCTTCCGCTTTTCGACCTACGCCACCTGGTGGATCCGCCAGAACATCGAGCGCGCGATCATGAACCAGTCGCGCACCATCCGCCTGCCGGTGCACATCATCAAGGAGCTCAATATCTATCTGCGCGCCCAGCGCCATCTGGAAACGCATGGCGTGACCGACGCCACCCCGGACGACATTGCCGCGCTGACCGGGCATACGGTTGAAGACGTGCGCCGCATCATGCGGCTGAATGAGCGGGTGGCCTCGCTCGATGCCCCGCTCGACGTCGATCCCACGCTGTCGCTGGGCGAAGCGATCGCCGACGACAACATCCATCTGCCGGACGAAATGCTGCAGCTCGAAGAAATCGAGCATCACGTCCACGATTGGCTGACCCAGCTCAACGACAAGCAGCGCTGGGTGATCGAGCGGCGTTTTGGCCTGAACAACTGCGAAGCCTGCACGCTGGAAGATCTGGCGCTGGAGCTGCAGGTCACCCGCGAACGCGTGCGGCAGATCCAGATGGAATCCCTGCGCGTGCTGCGGCAGGTGCTGCGGCGGCGCGGGGTGTCCAAGGACGAGCTGTTCTAGCCGGGATTGGCTCTGGCGCACCCGCTCGGTGTGCGCCGGCGCCTGGAGAGCCGCTGCAATGATCAACTGGTCGCAGATCGACACCGTTTTTCTCGACATGGACGGCACCCTGCTGGACCTGCATTTCGACAACCATTTCTGGCTGGAGCATATGCCGCGACGCTATGCCGAATATCACGGCCTCGCGCCGGAAACGGCACGCGCGCATCTCACCGCGCATTACGCGCGCCACAGCGGCACGCTCAACTGGTACTGCCTGGATTTCTGGAGCAGCGAGCTCGCGCTCGACATCGTGCAGCTGAAGGAGGAGGTCGCGCACCTGATTGCGGTGCGCCCCGACGTGCCGGCATTTCTGCAGGCGGTGCGTGCGTCGGGACGCCGGGTGGTGATGGTGACCAATGCGCATCCCAAGAGCCTCGACCTGAAAATGCGCGAAACCCGGATCGACGCCTATTTCGACGCGCTGATCTCGTCGCATCAAGTCGGCCTGCCCAAGGAACACCCGGATTTCTGGCAGGCTTTGCAGTCGATCGAACCGTATGACAAGGCGCGTACCTTGTTCGTCGACGACAGCCTGCCGGTGCTGAAGAGCGCACAGGCTTACGGCATTGCGCAGCTGCTGGCGGTGTGCAATCCGGATTCGCGGCAGCCGCACAAGGATTGCGGCGAGTTTGAAGCGATTACGAGTTTCGAGCAGGTGATGCCGGACGTTTAGGCAGAGACCCGGGGCTCGATCAGCACCGCCGCGCCCACGCTTCGCCCCTCCGCCGCCAGAATGTTGTAGGTGCGGCACAGTGCCCCGATGTCCATCACCTCCAGCCCGATGCGCGCCTCCATCAGCGCGCGCGTGAGCGAGGGGTGGGGAAAGCGCAGGCGGCTGCCGGTACCCAGCAGCAGGATATCCAGTTCGCGAAGCGCGACCCATTCGAAATGGGCAGCGGTCAGCGCGTCAAAATCCAGGCCGGCCCAGGGGGCGATCTCGACGCCGCGCGCGGTCACCAGCAGGCTGGCATCAAAGCGACGGCCGTTGATGAGGACATGGTCGTCGCCATAGCCGGTGAACAGCAGCTGACTGGCGTCGGTGTTGAGGTGCAGTTTCATGATGAAACCATAGCAGATTCGATGGCAGCCGGCTTCGCCTGCTGTAATGGCGTTTGCCGGGGCAGGGCGCCTCCGGTAAAATTGCGCGTTTCCCAAGGCGTTGTTTTGCCTTGGTTTTGCGCAGGTTGACCAGGAAGCTCACCGTGACGGCTGACAACAAGCCATGCTTACGCACCATCCATAAATCGTCCAAGCTCGACAACGTCTGCTACGACATCCGCGGACCGGTGATGGCGCGCGCCCGGCAGATGGAGGAGGAAGGCCATCGCATCATCAAGCTGAACATCGGCAATCCCGCGCCGTTCGGCTTCGAGGCGCCCGAGGAAATCGTGCAGGACGTGATCCTGAACCTGCCGAATGCCTCGGGCTACAGCGATTCCAAGGGGCTCTTCTCGGCGCGCAAGGCGATCATGCACGAGACCCAGCGCAAGGGCATTCCCGGGGTGCAGATCGACGACATCTTCATCGGCAACGGCGTCTCCGAACTGATCGTGATGTCGATGCAGGCGCTGCTGAACAACGGCGACGAGGTGCTGGTGCCGGCGCCCGACTATCCGCTGTGGACCGCGGCGGTGAGCCTCGGCGGCGGCAAGCCGCGCCATTACCTGTGCGACGAGGGCGCAGGTTGGCTGCCCGATCTGGACGACATCCGCGCCAAGATCACGCCGCATACGCGCGCCATCGTCATCATCAACCCCAACAATCCGACCGGCGCGCTGTACCCGACCGAACTGCTGCTGGAAATCCTGGAAATCGCGCGGCAGCACCAGTTGATCGTGTATGCCGACGAGATCTACGACAAGGTCCTGTTCGACGGCGTGGTGCACACCTCGATCGGCTCGCTGGCCGAGGATGTGCTGATCGTCACCTTCAACGGCCTGTCGAAAAACTACCGCGCCTGCGGCTACCGCTCCGGCTGGCTGATCGTGTCGGGCGACAAGCGCCATGCGAAGGATTATCTCGAAGGCCTCAACATGCTGGCATCGATGCGCCTGTGCTCCAACGTGCCGGGGCAGTATGCGATCCAGACCGCGCTGGGCGGCTACCAGAGCATCAACGATCTGGTCGCGCCGAGCGGCCGGCTGACGCGCCAGCGCGACCTGGCGCACGAGCTGCTGACCCTGATTCCCGGCGTCAGCTGCGTGAAGCCGAAGGCGGCGATGTATCTGTTCCCGCGGCTCGACCCCAAGCTGTATCCCATCCACGACGACCAGAAATTCATCCTCAACCTGCTGGAAGAGGAACGCGTGCTGGTGGTGCAGGGCAGCGGCTTCAACTGGCCCAAGCCGGACCATATCCGCGTGGTGTTCCTGCCGCACGAAGAAGATTTGACCGAGGCGATTTCACGCATGAGCCGGTTCCTCGACCGCCAGCGTGCGCATCGCTGATTTTTATTTGAACGAGACCAATTAATGAAACCCATCAACGTCGGCCTGCTGGGCCTGGGTACGGTCGGTGGCGGCACGCTCACCGTGCTACGCCGCAATGCCGAAGAAATCACGCGCCGCGCCGGGCGCGAAATCCGCGTGGTGCGTGCGGCCGTGCGCGACCTTGAAAAAGCCAAAAAGCTGGCCGGCGATTTACCGCTGACGACCAATCCGTTCGACGTGGTCGACGATCCCGAGATCGACATCGTGGTCGAGCTGATCGGTGGCCTGGAGCCGGCGCGCGAACTGGTGATGCAGGCGATCGCCAACGGCAAGCACGTGGTCACCGCCAACAAGCATCTGGTCGCCAAGTACGGCAACGAAATCTTCGCCGCGGCGCAGGCCAAGGGCGTGATGGTCGCGTTCGAAGCGGCAGTGGCGGGCGGCATTCCCATCATCAAGGCGCTGCGCGAAGGCCTCACCGCCAACCGCATCGAATGGCTGGCCGGCATCATCAACGGCACCAGCAATTTCATTCTCACCGAAATGCGCGACAAGGGCGCGGCCTTCGACGACGTGCTGAAGGAAGCGCAGCGACTGGGCTACGCCGAGGCCGACCCCACCTTCGACATCGAGGGCATCGACGCCGCGCACAAGCTCACCATCCTGTCGGCGATCGCCTTCGGCATCCCGATGCAGTTCGACCGCGTCTACACCGAGGGCATCTCGAAGCTGACGCGCGAAGACGTGCAGTACGCCGAGGAACTGGGCTACCGCATCAAGCTGCTGGGCATCGCGCGCCGCGCCGAAAACGGCATCGAGCTGCGCGTGCATCCGACGCTGATTCCCGAGCGCCGCCTGATCGCCAACGTCGACGGCGCGATGAACGCAATACTGGTGAAGGGCGACGCCGTCGGGCCGACGCTGTATTACGGCGCCGGCGCCGGCGCCGAGCCGACCGCTTCCGCGGTGATCGCCGACCTGGTCGACGTCACGCGCCTGCACACCGCCGACCCGAATCACCGCGTGCCGCATCTGGCGTTCCAGCCGGACCAGCTGGCCGATACGCCGATCCTGCCGATGGACGAGGTGCGCACCGCGTATTACCTGCGCCTGCGCGCCTTCGACCGCCCCGGCGTGCTGGCCGACATCACCCGCATTCTGGCCGACGGCGACATCTCGATCGACGCCATGGTGCAGAAGGAGCCTGCCGAAGGCGAAGTGCAGGTCAATATCATCCTGCTGACCCATATCACGGTGGAAAAGAACATCAACGCGGCGATCGCCAAGATCGAGGCGCTCGACACCGTGGCGGGCAAAGTGATGCGCATCCGTCTCGAAGAATTGGCGGCCAAATGAACTACCTCAGCACACGCGGGCTGGCACCGCAACTCCGCTTCTCCGAAATCCTGCTCGGCGGGCTGGCCAGCGACGGTGGCCTCTATGTGCCGGAGATCTACCCGCGCTTGACTGCCGTCGAACTCCAAGCGATGCGCGGCATGAATTACCGCGAACTCGCCTTCGCCGTGCTGTCGCGCCTGATCGACGACATCCCGCATGACGACCTGCGCGCGCTGATCGACAAGACCTACACCGCCGACGTCTATCGCTACACCAACCCGGGCGAGAACGCCGAGGACATCACCCCGCTGAAAACGCTGGAACCCGGTCTGCATGTGCTGGCGCTGTCGAACGGCCCGACGCTGGCGTTCAAGGACATGGCGATGCAGTTGCTGGGCAACCTGTTCGAGTATGTGCTGGCGAAAACCGGCGGCGAACTGAACATCCTCGGTGCCACCTCCGGCGACACCGGTTCCGCCGCCGAGTACGCGATGCGCGGCAAGCGCGGCATCCGCGTGTTCATGCTGTCGCCCGAGCACGGCATGACGCGTTTCCAGCAGGCGCAGATGTATGCCCTGCAGGACGCCAACATTTACAACCTTGTCATTCGCGGTGTGTTCGACCAGTGCCAGGACATCGTCAAGGCGGTATCGAACGATCTCGATTTCAAGACGCACCACCACATCGGTGCGGTCAACTCGATCAACTGGGCGCGCGTCGCGGCGCAGAGCGTGTATTACTTCAAGGCCTATTTCGCGGCGACGCACAGCAACGACCAGAGCGTGTCGTTCTCGGTGCCGTCGGGCGACTTCGGCAACGTCTGCGCCGGCCACATCGCGCGCCAGATGGGGCTGCCGATCGGCAAGCTGATCGTCGCCACCAACGAAAACGACGTGCTTGACGAGTTCTTCAAGACCGGCGTTTACCGTCCGCGCCCGGAAACACAACACACTTCCAGCCCGTCGATGGACATTTCCAAGGCATCCAACTTCGAGCGCTTCGTGTTCGACCTGTCGGGGCGCAACGCTGCCAAAATCCGCAGCCTGTGGGGCGCAGTGGAATCGGGCGGCAGCTTCGACCTGAATGCCGACGGCCTGTTCGCCCGCGTGGCCGATTTCGGCATGGTCTCGGGTTCGAGCAGCCACGCCAACCGCATGGACACCATTCGCACCGTGTACGAGGTGTACGGCACCATGATCGACCCGCACACCGCCGACGGCCTGAAAGTGGGGCTGGAGCACCGCGAGCCCGGCGTGCCGCTGATCTGCATGGAAACCGCGCAGCCCGCCAAGTTCGAGGACGCGATCCGCGAGGCGCTCGGCATCGAGCCGGTGCGCCCGGCCGAGCTCGCCGACCTCGAAGCGCTGCCGCAGAAAAAGCACGTCATGGATGCCGACGTCAATGCGGTCAAGCGGTTCATCGTTGACCACGCGGGCTGACCGGCTCGCCGGGCGGCGATGAATCAACCAGGCGATTCCGGCGAAGCCGAAACCTTCGCCGAACTGTTGGCGCGGGTGCAGGCCTGCACGGTCTGTGCTGCGCAGCTGCCGCATCCGCCGCGCCCCATCCTTTGCGCGTCACCCACCGCGCGCCTGCTGATCGTCGGCCAGGCGCCGGGGCGGCGGGTGCACGAGACCGGCATCCCGTGGAACGATCCTTCCGGCGACCTGCTGCGGCAGTGGCTGGGCATGACGCGCGAGCAGTTCTACGACGCCTCGCGCATCGCCATCGTCCCCACCGGCCTGTGCTATCCCGGCACGGTCAACGGCAGCGACCTGCCGCCGCGCCCGGAATGCGCGCCGCTGTGGCATCCGCCGCTGCGCGCGGCCATGCCCGAAATAAGGCTCACCCTGCTGATCGGCGCCTATGCCCAGGCGTATTACCTGGGCAAGCGCCGTGGCCGCACGCTGGCCGAAACGGTCGCCGCCTGGCGCGATTTTGCCCCGGACTTTTTGCCGCTGCCGCATCCCAGCCCGCGCAACCGCGGGTGGTTGAAACAGAATCCCTGGTTCGAAGCCGAGGTCTTGCCCACGTTGCGTGAACGGGTTGGAGCCGCGCTGGCGACAGGCGATAATGGCGGCACACAAGACACCCTCCAGAATTCCCTTCCTTACAGGATTTGACCCGCATGAAACTCGTCACCTCGCTCACCAGCCCCTATGGCCGAAAAGCCCGTGTGGTGCTGCTGGAAAAGAAAATTCCTTTTCAGCTTCAGGTCGAAAACCCATGGTTGCCAAATAGCCCCGTTTCCAGTCTCAACCCGCTCGGCAAGGTGCCGGTGCTGGTGCTGGAGGATGGGGTCAGCGTGTTCGATTCGCGCGTCATCGTCGAGTACCTCGACCATGTCAGCCCGGTGGCGCACCTGATCCCGACGGAACCGAAAAGCCGCATGATCGTGCGCGGCGTCGAGGCCCTGGCCGATGGCGTCACCGAAGCCGCGGTGGCGGTGTATCTGGAAAAGAAACGTGCGCCCGAACAGCAGAGCAGCGACTGGCTGGTGCTGCAGGAAAAAACCCTGTTTCGCGGGCTGGAGGCCTTGTCGGAAGCCCTGGGTGAAAACCCCTGGTACCTCGGCAACAGCATGACGCTGGCCGATGTCGCCTGCGGCTGCATGCTCGGTTATCTGGAGCTGCGCTTCCCCGAAATCGACTGGCGCACTGCGCATCCCAATCTGGCGAAACTCGCCGACAAGCTGGCGATGCGCGCATCGTTCAAGGAAACGGTGCCGGTCGTCTGAACGGAGACATGTCATGGCCCACGCGGTAGCGACTCTGGCAGGCGGCTGTTTCTGGTGCATCGAGTCGGTGTTCAACCGGCTGCGCGGCGTCGAATCCGCAGTGTCGGGCTACATGGGCGGGCGCACGGCGAACCCCTCTTACGCGGACATCTGCAACGGCGACACCGGCCATGCCGAAGTGGTGCAGGTGAGCTTCGACCCGGCCGAAATTTCCTACCGCGAGCTGCTGGAAGTTTTCTTCACCCTGCACGACCCGACCCAGCTCAACCGCCAGGGCAACGACGTCGGCACCCAGTATCGCTCGGCGATTTTCTGGCACACGCCGGAGCAGAAGGCCGAAGCGGAAGCGCTGATCGCCGGGCTCAGCGCAGCCAAACAGTTCGACGCGCCCATCGTCACCGAAGTGACGGCGGCGACGACGTTCTATCCCGCCGAGGATTATCACCAAGGCTACTTCGAGCAGAATCCGACCCAGCCCTACTGCCAGTTTGTGGTGGCGCCGAAGGTGGCGAAAGCGCGGGCGAAGTTTGCCGATCGTCTCAAAGACTAAAGCGTCGAGAGATCAGAGTGGATACAAACAACTCATTGCCCTGCTGTCTTTGTTGGAGTGCGCGACGTGTTTCTTGCTCGCTACTCAAATAAAACAATGAGTCGCAATATGGTTGCCGCTGAACGTACGGGCTTTGCAACCCAAGGCCTCACCGGGCTATCGTCTCGGTAACCGCAGGGGAAGATTCCTCCTGCTTAGTTTTCGATTCTTCTCCGGAATCGATGGTTTGAACATACAAGGCTCTACGCATGGAAATTGCCGCACGGGCTGCCCTGCCACAAGAAAGGGGCGCAATCCGCCAGCTCTACGAACAAGCGATGAGGAACCATATCGAGACTATTTGGGGCTGGGATCAATTGTGGCAGGACAACGACTTCGACAGCACCTTCCAATCTTCCCTGACCTATGTAATTGAGTCTGACTCAACCCTATTGGGCTATTTCCAGGTCGACCAAAACGAAAATCATGACTATTTGCGAATGTTGATTCTCAAACCCACAGCGCGATCTACCGGAATCGGAGCAAAAATACTTTCGCGAATTCTGGAGATAGCTCATGACAACGGCAAAACGCTGATGCTGAGAGTGTTCAAATTGAATGTCGATGCGAAGCGGTTCTATGAACGTGAGGGGTGGATGGTGCTGGCTGAAGAAGATGCGTTCTTTCTGATGGGACATTCTTCTAACCCTGTCGCCAACCAGCCTAACAAATCATTCCGGCGGGCCGCCAAAAGCTACGCTTTTGTCGTCCGCTGAATTCCAACGTTGAGGTCTTCATCTTCACCGGCAGGTTTTACTTCTCCGCTTTCCCCCACGAATCCTTCAGCGTCACCGTGCGGTTAAACACCGGTGCGCCGGGTTTCGAATCGACGCGGTCGGCGACGAAGTAGCCGTGGCGTTCGAACTGGAAGCGGTCTTCGGCGGCGGCGTCACGCAGGCTGGGCTCCAACTGCGCGCGGATGATGCGCACCGAGTCGGCGTTGATGTCATCGAGGAATTCGCCGGACTCCGCACCGGGCTGGGCAGTCCTGAACAGGCGGTCGTACAGCCTGACCTCGGCCTCGTACGCATGTGCGGCCGAGACCCAGTGGATGTTGCCCTTGACCTTGACCGAGTCGGCGCCCGGGGTGCCGGACTTGGTGTCGGGCAGGTATTCGCAATGCACCGCAGTGACGGTGCCGTCGGCATCGCGGTCAGCACCGGTGCAGGTGACGACATAGCCGTAGCGCAGCCGCACCGCGTTGCCGGGCTGCATAATGCCCGCCGCGTCGAGACGCGGCGGGTAAAGGCGGAAGTAGCCCTTGGACGGGGTTTCCATGAAGTCCTCGCGCTCGATCCACAACTCCCTTGAAAACGGCACCACGCGCTTGCCGAGCTCGGGCTGCTGCGGGTGGTTGGGGGCGAGGCAGTCTTCCGACTGTGCTTCCGGGTAGTTGTCGATGATGAGCTTGACCGGGTCGAGCACGGCGATGCGACGCAGCGCGCTGTCGTTCAGCACGTCGCGCTGGCATTCCTCGAACACGCTGTAGTCGATCCAGCCGTCGGACTTGGAGACACCGATGCGGTCGGTGAAGCGCTTGAAGCCTTCCGCCATGTAGCCGCGGCGGCGCGCGCCGACCAAAGTGGGCAGGCGCGGATCGTCCCAGCCGGCGACGTGCTTTTCGTCGACCAGCTGGATCAGCTTGCGTTTCGACAGCACGACGTAGGTGAGGTTGAGCCGCGCGAACTCGATCTGCTGCGGCAGCGGACGGGTGAAGAAGCCGCCGTCGGCGAGCTTGTCCAGCAGCCAGTCATAGAACGGGCGCTGGTCCTCGAATTCCAGGGTACAGATCGAGTGGGTGATGTGCTCGATCGCGTCCTCGATCGGGTGCGCGTAGGTGTACATCGGGTAGATGCACCAGGTGTCGCCGGTATTGTGGTGATGCACGCGCTTGATGCGATAGATCGCCGGGTCGCGCAGGTTGATGTTGGGCGAGGCCATGTCGATCCTGGCGCGCAGCACGTGGGCGCCATCGGGGAATTCGCCGGCGCGCATTCTGCGGAACAGGTCGAGGTTCTCTTCCGCGCTGCGCGTGCGGTAGGGGCTGTCCTTGCCCGGCTCGGTCAGGGTGCCGCGGTAGGCGCGCATCTCGTCGGCGCTGAGCGAATCCACGTAGGCGTGGCCGGACTGGATCAGGTACTCGGCGCAGGCATACATGGTGTCGAAATAGTTCGACGCGAAGTAGAGGTGCTTACCCCAGTCGAAACCCAGCCATTTCACCGATTCGAGGATGGCGTCGACGTATTCCTGGCTTTCCTTTTCCGGATTGGTGTCGTCGAAGCGCAGGTGGCACACCCCGCCGTAATCGCGCGCCAGACCAAAGTTGAGGAAGATCGACTTGGCGTGGCCCAGATGCAGATAGCCGTTGGGCTCGGGCGGAAAGCGCGTCTCGACGCGGCCGCCCCATTTACCGGCGGCATTCTGCTCGTCGATGAGGTTGCGGATGAAGTTGGCGGCGGGGGCGGTGTCGTGCGACATGATGGGATGTGGTGCGAGAAAGCGGGAATTGTAGCGGGTTCAGGTGATGATGCCGCCGCCGAGGCAGACCTCGCCGTCATACAGCACCACCGACTGGCCGGGCGTGACTGCCCACTGCGGGCTGTCGAACGCGAGTTCCAGCGTGTCGTCGTCGAGCCGGGTGATGCGGCAGGGCGCGTCGGTCTGCCGATAACGGGTCTTCGCGGTATAGGCTTGGTCGGGGTCGGGGGCGACGCCGCTGATCCAGTTGAGCTTGCCGGCGGCCAGCGTCGAGCGCTTGAGCAGCGGATGGTCGTGCCCCTGCACCACGATCAGCGTGTTGGTCGCCATGTCCTTGGCGGCGACGAACCACGGCTCGGTGCTGCCATCCTTCCGCCCGCCGATGCCGAGGCCCTGGCGCTGGCCGAGCGTGTAATACATCAAGCCCTGATGGCGGCCGACCACGCGGCCCTCGGGCGTTTTCATGTCACCAGGGTCGCGCGGCAGGTAGCGTTCGAGGAATTCGCGGAAGTTGCGTTCGCCGATGAAACAGATGCCGGTGCTGTCCTTCTTGGCGGCGTTGGGCAGGCCGATCTGCGCGGCGATTTTGCGTACCTCCGGCTTGGGAAGATGCGCCAGCGGAAACAGGGCAGGGCGGATCTGCGCCTGGCTCAGGCGGTATAGGAAATAGCTCTGGTCCTTGTTGGCGTCAAAAGCTCTCAGCAGCGTGGCGCGGCCGGCGGCGTCCGCGCCCTTGCCGACGTAATGCCCGGTGGCGATGTACTCTGCGCCGCGTGCCAGGGCGTCGTCGAGAAAGGCCTTGAACTTGATTTCGGCGTTGCACAGCACGTCGGGATTGGGGGTGCGGCCGGCCTGGTATTCGGCGAGGAAATAGCTGAATACGCGTTCCTTGTACTCGGCGGCGAAGTTGACCGCTTCGACCTCGATGCCGAGCACGTCGGCCACCGCCAGCACGTCGAGAAAGTCCTGCCGTGCGGTGCACTGCTCGGTGTTGTCGTCGTCGTCCCAGTTCTTCATGAAGACGCCGAGCACGTCGTAGCCCTGCTGCTTCAGCAGATAGGCGGCGACGGCGGAATCGACGCCGCCCGACATCCCGACGACGACCTTAGTCATGTGTTCTCCCCGTCATTGCGAGGAACGAAGTGACGAAGCAATCCAGCAGCGAACGACCGCTGCCTGGATTGCTTCGGCTTCGCCTCGCAATGACGAAATGGGGTTTCATTGGTGTGCAACGAAGTCGAGCGGAAAGCGCCGCCCGGCCAGGTAGTCCTCGACGCAGCGCATCACCAGCGGGCTGCGGTGGGGGATGGGGCTGGCGGAGAGCTCCTCCGGCGTCAGCCATACGGCGCGCACGATGCCGTCATCCAGCGCGCGGTCGGCATCGAAGCCGCTGACGCTGCAGACATAGGCGAAGCGCAGATAGGTGATGTCGCGCTGCGGGTAGTGGGTGCTGTAGCAGCCGAGCAGCGCCAGCGGTTCGACGTGATGCGCGGTTTCCTCCAGCGCTTCGCGGCGCACCGCCTCGATCAGCGTCTCGCCGCGTTCCCAGTGGCCGGCCGGCTGGTTGAGGCGCAGGCCTTCGGCGGTGTGCTCCTCGACCAGCAGGAACTTGCCGTCGCGCTCGACGATCGCCGCGGCGACCACGTGGGGCAGCCACTGGGTATTCAGGTTCGGCTCAGACATGCAGTTCTTTCCATTCTCCGGGCTGCAGGGCGCCCACGGTCCATTCGCCGACGGCGGCGCGGATCAGGCGCAGCGTCGGGTAGCCGATCTTCGCCGTCATCCGGCGCACCTGGCGGTTCTTGCCTTCGGCGATGACGAGTTCGATCCAGGCGGTTGGGGTGCTGGCGCGATAACGGATCGGCGGGTTGCGCGGCCACAGGCCGGCGGGTTCGTCGATGAGGCGCGCTTTGGCCGGACGGGTGACGAAGTCGCCCAGATCGACGCCGCGGCGCAGCGGCTCGAGGTCGGCGTCCGTCGGCGCGCCCTCGACCTGCGCCCAGTAGGTTTTGGGCAGTTTGTGTCTGGGGTCGGCGATGCGGCTCTGGGTCGCGCCGTCATCGGTTAAAATCAGCAGGCCTTCGCTGTCAGCGTCCAGCCGTCCGGCCGCATACACGCCGGGCACGCTGAGGTGGTCGCGCAGACCCTGCCAGCGCCCCTCGGGGGTGAACTGGCTCAGCACGCCGTAGGGTTTGTTGAACAGGATCAATCGCGCCACGCTAGAGACAAACTTCTGAAAAGACGCCCATTTTAACGTTACACGAGCACTCACCTTAATTTATCCAGCCATGACTTATCAGCACATCCAGATTCCTGCCGCGGGCCAGAAAATCACCGTCAACGCCGACAACTCGTTGAACGTGCCCGACACGCCGATCATTCCCTTCATCGAGGGCGACGGCACCGGCGTCGACATCACGCCGGCGATGCGCCGCGTGGTTGATGCGGCGGTGGCCAGGGCCTACTCTGGCAGACGCCAGATCGCCTGGATGGAGGTGTATGCCGGCGAGAAGGCGGTCAGGGTCTATGGCGGCGACCAGTGGCTGCCGGACGAAACCGTGCAGGCGGTGAAGGACTACGTGATCTCGATCAAGGGTCCGCTCACCACCCCGACGTCGGGCGGCATGCGTTCGCTCAACGTGGCCTTGCGCCAGATGCTCGACCTGTATGTCTGCCTGCGCCCGGTGCGCTACTTCACCGGCGTTCCCAGCCCGGTGAAGGCACCGGAAAAGGTCGACATGGTGATCTTCCGCGAAAACACCGAGGACATTTACGCCGGCATCGAGTGGGAAGCCAATTCCGAGGCGGTGCAGAAAGTCATCGCCTTCCTGCAGCAGGAAATGGGCGTGAACAAGATCCGCTTCCCTGCCAGTTCGGCCATCGGCATCAAGCCGGTGTCGGTCGAAGGTTCGGAACGCCTGATCCGCAGGGCGATCCAGTACGCCATCGACAACAAGCGCCGCTCGGTGACCCTGGTACACAAGGGCAACATCATGAAGTTCACCGAGGGCGGCTTCAAGAAGTGGGGCTATGAGCTCGCCGCGCGCGAATTCGGCGCCACCCTGATCGGTGAAGGCCCGTGGATGGAACTGCCCAACGGCATTGTCATCAAGGACGTGATCGCCGACGCCTTCCTGCAGCAGATCCTGCTGCGTCCGGGCGAGTACGACGTCATCGCCACGCTGAACCTGAACGGCGACTACATTTCCGACGCGCTGGCGGCGGAAGTCGGCGGCATCGGCATCGCGCCGGGCGCCAACCTGTCCGACACCGTGGCGATGTTCGAGGCCACCCACGGCACCGCGCCCAAGTACGCCGGCAAGGACTACGTCAATCCCGGTTCGCTGATCCTGTCGGCTGAAATGATGCTGCGCCATCTGGGCTGGGCCGAGGCGGCCGACCTCATCGTGGCCAGCATGGAAAAGGCCATCGCCGCCAAGAACGTGACCTACGACTTCGCACGCCTGATGGACGGCGCGACCGAGGTGAAGTGCTCGGCGTTTGCCGAGGCGATGGTCGCGAGGATGTAAGCCTGTTATTTCATCCAATAAAAAACCCCGCCGAAGCGGGGTTTTTTATTGGCAACCCAACAACTCAACCCTGCGGCTGGATGTTGGAAGCCTGCTTGCCCTTGGGGCCCTGGGTGACTTCGAAGCTGACTTTCTGGCCTTCTTTCAGGGTCTTGAAGCCGCTGGTCTCGATGGCGGAAAAATGTGCGAACACATCCTCGCCGCCGTCATCGGGGGTGATGAAGCCAAAACCCTTGGCGTCGCTGAACCACTTGACCGTACCTGTTGCCATTCAAACTTCCTCCTTGGCGTAAAACGAACATAACCGCGATAAGCACAATTGCACCCTGTGGGGGCATAAACGCTGGCGGATGACATGACGGCATGATTCTATTGGCCGTCGGTCTGAATTCAAGCGCGCTACCCGGTGATGCCCCTGCGGTAATGCCAAACCTGCACGGTTCTTGAAACCAAACTTTTTTCTTTTTACTACCGCGCATGCGTTTTTTCAAGAGGAATTCGAGAAAAAACAAGGGGCTCGGCTGGACTGTGGCTTCTTTTCAACCAATGGAGGGGGAGTGGTGAAGAAAACAGGGCTTGATCGGTCATGTCGCTGCCGTCTTTGTGGCGTCCCTGCACGACGCGGCCATCCTGATTGATGCGGTAGCATGGGCAGCATGCGCACTCCCTGGGACATCTTCTGCAACGTCGTCGACAACTATGGCGACATCGGCATCGCCTGGCGGCTGGCGCGTGGGCTGGTCAACGAGCATGGACTGGCCGTGCGGCTGTGGGTGGATGATCTGCACGTGTTTCAGCGCATCTGGCCGACGATCGACCCGAATGCAGCAGAACAGTCCTGCGAGGGGGTGACGGTCTGCGCCTGGCGCACGCCGTTTGCGGCAACCGAACCGGCGCAGGTGGTGATCGAGGCCTTTGGCTGCGCCTTGCCGGAAGCCTATTTGACCGCGATGAGCGTGCAGTCGCCGCCGCCGGTCTGGATCAATCTTGAATACCTGAGCGCCGAGCCCTGGGTGGCCGAACACCACGGCCTGCCGTCGCCGCACCCGCGCCTGCCGCTGACCAAGTATTTTTTCTTTCCCGGCTACACGCCGGCCACCGGCGGTTTGCTGGCCGAGGCGGATCTGGCCGAGCGGCGCGCCGCGTTTGTGCGCACCGGGGCCCCCGCGTTCTGGCGCGAGTTCGGGCTGGACACGCAGCCGGATGAATTGCGGGTGTCCTTGTTCGCTTACGAAAACCCCGCGCTCCCGGCTTTGCTCGACGCCTGGGCGGCCGACCCGCGCCCCGTCACCTGTCTCGCGCCCGAAGGCCGCGTGATTCCGCAGCTGGCCGCGTGGTTGTCAGTTTCGAGCTTGCAGGCGGGGGAGGTGCATCGGCGTGGCGCCTTGCGGCTGCACATCCTGCCGTTTCTGAACCAGGATGCGTACGACCACCTGCTGTGGGCGTGTGATCTGAATTTCGTGCGCGGCGAGGATTCCTGCGTGCGGGCACAGTGGGCGGCGCACCCGCTGGTGTGGCAGGCCTATCCGCAAGCCGACGAGGCGCACTGGGACAAGACGAACGCGCTGCTGGCGCACTACACGGAAGGGCTGGATGCGGCGGCTGCGCGCGCGGTGAGCGGAATGTGGCGACACTGGAACGGCATCCCGGCCGCGGACGACATGGCGGCCTGCTGGGCGGCATGGCGGGCGCAGCAGGCCGCCATCGAGCGACATGCGGGCGCCTGGTGTGCCCGCCTCGGGCTGGCCGGACGACTGACCGACAAGCTGGTGGATTTTGCAGAAAATAAGATAAAATGCCGGGTTTTCTCAAACCCTTAGCGCTCTCGCAGCAGGACACATCCATGAAAATCGCACAGGAACTCCGCGCCGGCAACGTCGTGATGGTCGGCAAAGATCCGATGGTGGTGCAGAAGGCCGAATTCTCGAAATCGGGCCGCAATTCCTCCGTCGTCAAAATGAAACTGAAGAACCTGCTCACCGGCGCCGGTACCGAATCGGTTTACCGCGCCGACGACAAGTTTGAAACCGTCAACCTCGACCGCAAGGAATGCACCTATTCCTACTTCGCCGATCCGCTGTATGTGTTCATGGACAGCGAATACAACCAGTATGAAATCGAAGCCGACAACCTTGGCGACGCGCTAAATTACCTCGACGACGGCATGCCGGTCGAAGTCGTGTTCTACGACGGCAAGGCAATCTCGGTCGAGATGCCCACCACCGTCGTGCGTGAAGTCGAATACACCGAGCCTGCCGTGCGTGGCGACACCTCGGGCAAGGTGATGAAGCCTGCACGCATCAAGCCCACCGGGTTTGAACTGCCGGTGGCCGCGTTCGTCGATATTGGCGACATGATCGAGATCGACACCCGCACCAACGAATTCAAGCGCCGCGCCAACTGAGCATTCCGCTTGATTCGAACAAAAGGCAGCTTCGGCTGCCTTTTGTTTTTGGTCGTCAGCCGCCGGCGTTAAAATAGCCCCCTGCTTTTCTGCTCCCCGCCCATGACCGACCCGCAATTCATCCACCTTCGCCTGCACACCGAGTATTCCGTCGCCGATGGCCTGGTGCGGGTGGACGAGGCGGTCAAGCGCGCGCGCGAGTTGGCCATGCCGGCACTCGGGGTGAGCGATCTTGCCAACACCTTCGGCTGGGTGAAGTTCTATCGTGCCGCGCGCGCTGCCGGCATCAAGCCGATATTCGGCTGCGACGTGTGGGTGACGAATGCCGCGGACAGAAACCGGCCCTCGCGACTGGTGCTGCTGGTGCAGCACCGCGAAGGCTATCGCCGCCTGTGCGAACTGCTCACCCGCGCCTACCAGGAAAACATGCATCGTGGCCGCGCCGAGATCGATCCCGCCTGGCTGGCCGAAGGCGCCGACGGCCTGCTGGCGCTGTCGGGCGGCGACGCCGGCAACGTCGCGCAGGCGATACTCGACGACAAGCCCGACGCCGCGCGCGCGGCCGCCGAAGCCTGGGCCGCGCTGTTTCCCGGGCGCTATTACCTGGAACTGCAGCGCTTTGGCCAGCCGCACACCGAACGCCTGATCGACGGCCTGCTCGACATCGGCGCGGCGCTGAACCTGCCGTCGGTGGCCACCCACCCGATCCAGTTCATCGCGCCGGACGACTTCAAGGCGCACGAAGCGCGCGTGTGCATCGCCGAGGGCATGATGCTGGGCGACCCGCGCCGTCCGCGCCCGTTCACCGCCGAGCAGTATTTCAAGACGCCGGAGGAAATGGCGGAACTGTTCGCCGACCTGCCCGAAGCGCTCGCCAACAGCGTGGAAATCGCCAAGCGCTGCAACCTCACGCTGGAACTCGGCAAGAGCAAGCTGCCCGACTTCCCGACGCCGGACGGCATGAGTCTCGACGACTACATGCGGCAGCGTTCCTTCGAAGGCCTGCATGAACGCATGGCCCACCTCTATCCCGATGAAGCCCTGCGCGCCGCCAAGCTGCCCGAATACACCGAGCGGCTGGAGTTCGAACTGGGGACCATCATCCAGATGGGCTTCCCCGGCTACTTCCTCATCGTGTCCGACTTCATCAACTGGGCCAAGAACAACGGCGTGCCGGTGGGGCCGGGGCGCGGTTCCGGCGCCGGCTCGCTGGTGGCGTACTGCCTCTCCATCACCGACCTCGATCCGCTGCGCTACGATCTGCTGTTCGAGCGCTTCCTCAACCCCGAGCGGGTGTCGATGCCCGACTTCGACGTCGATTTCTGCCAGGACGGGCGCGACCGCGTGATCCAGTACGTGAAGGACAAGTACGGCCATGCGGCGGTGTCGCAGATCGTCACCTTCGGCACCATGGCGGCCAAGGCGGTGCTGCGCGACGTCGGCCGCGTGCTCGACCTGCCGTATCTCTTCGTCGACAAGTTCGTCAAGCTGGTGCCCAACGAACTGGGCATTTCGCTGGCCGAGGCGCGCGAGAAGGAACCGCAGATCGACGAGCGCGCCCGCAACGAGGAGGAACTCGCCGAACTGCTGCCGCTGGCGGAAAAGCTCGAGGGCATCACCCGCAACGTCGGCATGCACGCGGGCGGGGTGCTGATCGCGCCGGGCAGGCTCACCGATTTCTGCCCGCTATACCAGGCCGAAGGCTCTGAGGCGGCGGTGTCGCAGTTCGACAAGGACGACGTCGAGGCGATCGGCCTGGTCAAGTTTGACTTCCTCGGCCTGCGCACGCTGACCATCCTCGCCGAGGCGGTGCGCTTCGTGCAGCGCCATGCAGACCGCGCCGATTTCCGGCTGGAAGACCTGCCGCTCGACGATCCGGCGGTGTACAAGCTGTTTGCCGAGGGCAACACCACGGCGGTGTTCCAGTCCGAATCGCGCTCGGCCAAGGATCTGGAGAAACGCCTCAAGGGCGACTGCTTCGAGGACATCATCGCGCTGATGGCGCTGAACCGGCCGGGGCCGCTCGGCTCCGGCATGGTGGACGACTTCATCGCGCGCAAGCAGGGCAAGCAGAAGCCCGAATATTTCCACCCCGACCTCGAAGCGGTGCTGAAACCGACTTACGGCATCATCGTCTACCAGGAGCAGGTGATGCTGGTGGCGCAGATTCTGGCCGGCTACAGCCTCGGCGGCGCCGACATGCTGCGGCGCGCCATGGGCAAGAAGAAGCCCGAGGAAATGGCGGTGCAGCGCACGATTTTCCTCGAGGGCGCGGCCAAGCGCGGGGTCGATACCAAGATCGCCGAGCGCCTGTTCGACCTGATGGAAAAGTTCGCCGAATACGGCTTCAACAAGTCGCACTCGGCGGCCTATGCGCTGATCGCCTATCACACCGCCTGGCTCAAGGCCCACTACCCGGCCGAGTTCATGGCCGCGACGATGTCGTCGGAAATGTCCGACACCGACAAGGTACGCGTGTTCTACGAGGACTGCCGCGCCAACGGGCTGACGATGCTGCCGCCCGACATCAATCTGTCCGGTTACCGCTTCGAGCCGGTCAGCCAAACCGAAATCCGCTACGGCCTGGGCGCGCTCAAGGGCAGCGGCGAAGCAGCGATCGGCGCGATCGTCACCGAGCGCGCGGCCAACGGCCCCTACAAAGGCCTGTTCGATCTGGCGCGGCGGGTCGACAAGCGCTATCTCAACCGCCGCGTGCTCGAGGCGCTGGTGAAGGCGGGCGCATTCGACCCCATCAACGACCATCGCGCCAGCCTGATGGCCTCCGTCGGCGCGGCGCTGGAAACCGCCGACCGCGCGGCGCGCAGCGGCGGCCAGGTGGGGCTGTTCGGCGAAGTGCTTGACGGCGGCGAAGACCTGATCGATGTACCACGGTGGACCGATCTGGAAAAGCTGCTGCAGGAAAAGTCCGCGCTGGGCTATTTCTTCAGCGGCCACCCGTTCACGTCCTACCTGGCCGAGGTGTCCGGTTTCGCCAAGCGGCAGCTCGACAGCCTGGAGCCTTCACGCGATCCGGTGATGCTGGCCGGCATCGTTGTCTCGCTGCGCACCCAGATGACGCGGCGCGGCAAGATGCTGATCCTGCTGCTGGACGACGCGACCGCGCAGGTCGAGGTGGTGATTTTCAACGAGCTGTACGAGCAGAGCCGCAATCTGTTGAAAGACGACGCCTTGCTGGTCATCGAAGGCAAGGTCAACCGCGACGAGTATTCGGGCGGCGTGCGGGTGACGGCGGAACGGATCTATGACCTGGCGGGCGCGCGCACCCGCTTCGCCCAGGGCCTGCGGCTGGCGTGCAACGGCCAGTGCCATGCCCAATCCAACAGTGGCCGCAAGCTGGCTGAGCTGCTCGCGCCCTACAAGGTGCAGGAGGGCGGATGCCCGGTGTGGGTGGACTATCATAATCCCAACGCCCGCTGCCGGGTGCGTCTCGGCGAGGACTGGCGAGTGCGGCTGGACGACCGGCTGATCGAATCCCTGGGCGACTGGCTCAAGCCCGAAGCGGTGAACGTGATTTACTGATTGCCGGGGTTCGAGTGATATTAAATGACCAATTCAGGTCATGCGGGCAAAATAAGTGTTGACAGGCATAACGTTATATTAGAGAATTCTAATAACGCGAAGTCTCCGCAAAGACACTTCGTGTTGTCTCCTCCAATCCTCCTCCTTTGGTGGATACTCTGCCCGGCTCCTGAGCCGGGCATTTTTTTGCCCGGCTTTCAGGATCGCAGCGAGGCAAGGCTTCAACGCTCCCGCTTGAGGACGCCCTGAATAGCTTGTCATTGCGAGCGAAGCGCGGCAATCCAGCGCATTGATTAATCGAGCATTTCTGGATTGCCCTAACGGACTCCGATCCACCCCGTGCCAAAGATGCGCTGATTTATTCCGTTATCGCGAGGCTCGCAGAGCTGTGGCGATCCAGAGCCCGTTGATACTGCTGGCTCTTGTGCCCTCTGGGTATTCTGGATTGCTTCGCTTCGCTCGCAATGACCAGGGTCGTGGCGTGGCAAGGCTCAAACGATCACACCTAATCGAATCGTTTCTCGAATCCGCTGAACTGGCCGTGTGCCTCGCTGAGTTCGATGCGCCCCACCCGCGCCTGCGGCGGGCCGCTGCGCGCCCAGGCAATGAGCGCGTCGACGGCTTCGAGCGGACCCTGAATCACGGCTTCCACCGATCCATCGGGCGCGTTGCGCACCCAGCCGCTGACGCCCAGTCGCTCGGCCTCGCGACGCATCGATTCGCGAAACCACACGCCCTGCACCCGGCCATGAATGAGCAGGTGCTGCGTCTTCATGCCGGGCTCACTTCACCTTCATGCCCGGCTGCGCGCCGCTGTCCGGCGACAGGATGAACAGACCCGGTGCGTCGCCCGAGGCCGCCAGCACCATGCCTTCGCTCATGCCGAACTTCATCTTGCGCGGGGCGAGGTTGGCGACCATCACGGTGAGCCGTCCCACCAGCGCTTCCGGCGCATAGGCCGACTTGATGCCGGCAAACACCTGGCGCGTGCCGAGTTCGCCGAGGTCGAGCGTCAGCCGCAGCAGCTTGTCGGCGCCTTCGACGTGCTCGGCATGGGCGATGCGCGCGATGCGCAGGTCGATCTTGTTGAAGTCGTCGATGCTGATCGTGTCGGATGCCGGCGTGCCGGCCACCGGCTGCGCGGCGTGCGCCTGCGCTTCGGCGTGGCGCACCGGCGCGGGGGCAGGCGTGGGCTCGAGGTTCTGTTTGTTGGCGTCTACCATGGCTTCGATGGATTTGGGGTCGATACGGGTCATCAGGTGTTGGTAAACGTTGATGGTGTGGCAGGCGGGTAACCCAGTGGATATGTCATTCCAACTAAGTGGTGTGACGTTGAGGAATGTTTCAACCTCTTGTGCGAGTTTTGGGAGAACCGGTTTCAACATGATAGTCAGCCACCTGAACATGTTGAGTGCAAGCGTACATACCTGGTGAAGTTCTGCGTCACGTTCTGGTTGCTTAGCGATTTCCCACGGCTTGTGATCGTCCACAAGCTTGTTTGCTTTGTCAGCAAAAAGCATGATTTCTCGGACTGCCTTTGAAAAGTCACGAGACTCGTATGCTTCCTTTACTTTATCTGCGCATTGCTCTGCTGAAACTTTGTAAAACCCATAGTTGAAGGCAGCGTTGTCGTCACAGAGGGCATCAGCGAGTTGTCCGGAGAAACGCTTGCTAATGAAGCCGGCAGTGCGGCTGGCGATGTTGATGAACTTGCCGACCAGATCCGAATTCACCCGCGCGACGAAATCGTCGAGGTTCAGATCGATGTCCTCCATCGAGCTGTTGAGCTTGGCCGCGTAGTAGTAGCGCAGCCACTCGGGATTGAGCTTCTGCGCCAGATAGCTTTCGGCGGTGATGAAGGTGCCGCGCGACTTCGACATCTTCTGCCCGTTCACCGTCAGGAAGCCGTGCGCGTACACCGCGGTCGGCAGGCGGTGGCCGGAAAACTTGAGCATCGCCGGCCAGAACAGGGCGTGGAAATACAGGATGTCCTTGCCGATGAAATGCACCAGCTCGGTCTTGGAATCGGCGCCCCACCAGGCGTTGAAGTCGAGGCCGTTGTCCGCGGCGTAGCGGGCGAAGCTCGCCATGTAGCCCACCGGCGCATCCAGCCACACATAGAAATACTTGCCCGGCGCGCCGGGAATCTCGAAGCCGAAATAGGGCGCGTCGCGGCTGATGTCCCAGTTGTTCAGACCCGACGCGAACCATTCCTGCATCTTGTTGGACGCTTCCGACTGCAGCGCGCCGGAGGTCGTCCACTCGCGTAGGAAGTCTTCGCATGCGCCGAGCTTGAAGAAGTAATGTTCGGAATCCTTGTG
>DATMWS010000206.1:0-5975 GCA_035562135.1 Thiobacillus sp.
GCAATATATGAAGCAGGCGATCATTGCCGCCGAAGACGAGCGCTTCTACAGCCACGGAGGGGTGGATACGCTGGGAGTATTGCGTGCAGCCGTGTCGAATCTAATGTCCGGCGGTGCCAAAGAGGGCGCATCGACCATCACCATGCAGGTGGCACGCAATTTTTTCCTGTCAAACGAAAAAACACTCAGCCGCAAGCTGTCCGAAGCCATGCTGGCGATGAAAATCGAACACAACTTGTCCAAGGACAAAATCCTCGAACTCTATATCAACCAGATCTATCTTGGCCAGCGCGCTTACGGCTTTGAAGCCGCAGCACGCACTTACTTCGGCAGGCCAATGCGCGAACTGTCACTGGCCGAGTTCGCCATGCTGGCGGGCCTGCCGAAGGCGCCGTCGCGCTACAACCCGGTGGTCAATTTCCCGCGCGCCAAATCGCGCCAGGAATATGTGCTGGGCCGGATGCGCACACTTAAATTCATCGACCAGCCAACCTGGCAAGCCGCCGTCAAGCAGAAACTGGTGATCCGCCAGACGCGCCAGCAGGCCGACGTCAGCGCCGACTACGCTGCCGAAATGGTGCGCCAGGCCCTGTTCGAGAAATACGGCGAATCCATTTACAGCTCGGGCTACAAGGTCGTCACCACCCTGCAGCGCACCCCCCAGGCCGCAGCCAACCGTGCGGTGTGGCAGGGCATTGCCGATTACGACCTGCGCCACGGCTATCGCGGACCGGAAAAGCAGATCAGCCTGCCCGCCGACAAGGCGCAACGCGGAACGGCGATCGCCAGTGCACTGGAAGACCTCGCTCCGGTGAGCGACATGCAGCCTGCGGTGGTGTTAAGTGCCACCCCCAAACTGATCCGCGCGCAATTGCATGACGGCACGGTGGCCGACATTTCGGGCAACTCACTCAAGTGGGTGGCGAACTGGATCGCCGGCAAAAAAGGGCGGCAACTCACCCCCGGCGCGGTGGTGCGCGTGCAGGCGGTCGGCAGCAAGCCGCAATGGCGGCTGGCGCAACTGCCCGAGGTCGAAGCCGCACTCGTCGCCCTGAACCCGAAGAACGGCGCCATCACCGCGCTGGTCGGCGGGTTTGACTTCAACCGCAACAAGTTCAACCGCGTGACGCAGGCTTGGCGGCAGCCAGGATCGAGCTTCAAGCCGTTCATCTATTCCGCCGCGCTGGAAAAAGGCTACACGCCGGCCACCATCATCGAAGACGCGCCACTGTCGCTGGCCGCCGAAGAAGCCGGCGGCACCGCCTGGGAGCCCCAGAATTACGACGGCAGCACCAGCGGACCGGTGCGCATGCGCACGGCGCTGACCAAATCGCTCAACCTGGTGTCGGTGCGCATCCTGCAAGGCATCGGCCCGTATTACGCGCGCGACTACATCCGCCGATTCGGCTTTGACCCGGCGCGCCACCCGCCTTATCTCACCATGGCGCTGGGCGCAGGCAGCGTCACCCCGCTGCAGATGGCGGCGGCCTATGGCGTGTTCGCCAACGGCGGCTTCAGCGTCAAGCCTTATCTGATCAACAAGGTGTACGACAAGGACGGCCGCCTGCTGATGCAGGCCAGCCCGCAACAGGTCGGCGGCAACGCGCCGCGCGTGATCGACCCACGCAATGCCTGGCTGATGACCACCATGATGCAGGACGTGGTGCGCTATGGCACCGCTGCGCGCGCCGGCCAGTTGGGACGCGACGATCTTGCCGGCAAAACCGGCACCACCAACGACGCGCTCGATACCTGGTTCGCCGGTTACACCCCCGACCTGGTGGCGATCACCTGGATGGGCTACGACCAGCCGCGTTCGCTGGGGCGGCGCGAGACGGGCGCGCAATCGGCCCTGCCAATCTGGATGGACTTCATGGGCACGGCGCTCAAAGGGGTGCCGCAAAAGGGCTGGCCGATGCCCGGCGGCGTTATCAGCGTAAAGATCAACCCGGCCACCGGCACCCGCCTGCCCGACACGGTGGTGGACGAATTGCTGGGAGAGCTGCTGGGCGACAACGCGCCCGGCATGGTGGAACATTTTTACCAGGAGTTCCCCCCGCCCGATGTGCCTGCAGCCGGCTGGGGCGCCGACCCGAGCAACCCCGTCGAGCCCGCAGCGCCCGTCGATCCGGCGACCGCCACGCCCGGAATGCCGCTATGAAAAATCAGGACATGCGCCGCCGCATTGCACACGCAGCGGCGCGCATACTGGCCGAAGACGGCAGCCTCGATTACGGCAGCGCCAAGCGCAAGGCAGCGCGCCAGCTGGGTGCGCCCGACAGCGGCAGCCTGCCCGACAACCAGCAAATCGAGGAGGCCCTGCGCAGCTATCAGGCGCTCTACCAGGCCGATGAATCCCGCGCGCAACTGGCGCTGCTGCGGCAGGTCGCCATTGAATACATGGAACGGCTGACGGACTTCGACCCCCACCTGACCGGCTCGGTGCTCAACGGCACGGCCGGACGCCACGCCGGCATCACCCTGCAACTTTTTACCGACCAGCAGAAGGAGGTCGAATTCCTCTTGATGCGTCTGGCCACGCCTTACCAGGCCGCCGAACATCGCGCAGCAGACGCTCCCGGGCGGGTCTATCCCCGCTTTGTCATCGACGATCCGCGCGCAACGGTCGAGATCATCGTCTATCCGGCCGCCGAACTGCGCAGCATGAAACGCCTGCAGGCCGACGGCAACCCGCGGCGCGTGCGCCTGCCCCAGGTGCGGGCCCTGACTTGACCGCTCTCATTGCAACCTTGCCCTGGCATGGAAGATGCTGACTTTACTTAAGTCTGTGTTCTTGGTGAGTAAACGGCTGTGATCCGATTTTTCCGGCACTATGTGCCCCTGAATTTGTTGCTGCTGGTGCTGATCGAAGCGCTCATTCTCGGCGGCGCCATCTACGCGGGAGTCAGCGCACGCTTCCTCGACGGCAATGTGATCCCGGATGACCTCCAACCCCTGCTGCCCAAGGCCCTGACCTTCACCGTCGTCATGCTGGGATTGATGACGGCCAGCGGTCTCTATGACCTGGAATGGCAGGGCGGCGTTCGCGCGCTGCTGCAGCGTCTCGGCCTGAGCTTCGGGCTCGGCCTGGTGACGATGAGTCTGCTGTTTTATTTCTTTCCCGCCCTGCTGTTCGGGCGCGGTGCCTTTCTGCTGTCGTTCGGCCTGGCGCTGCTGGGTATTTTGCTCAGCCGCGCGCTGTTCATCCGCTGGGCGCGGGCCGGCGCATTCAAAACCCGCGCCCTGGTGATCGGCACCGGCAGCCGCGCCGCCCACATCGAAGCGCTGCTGGCCAAACGCGGCCAGGCCGGCAATGTTCAGGTGCTCGGCTACCTACCGATGGGCGGTAGTCATCATTTCGTCAATCATGACCGCATTCTCGACACCCCGGAGGGCTTGCCCGAGCTGGCGGCGCGCCTGCAAATCAGTGAAATCATCCTCGCCGTGCGCGACCGCCGCGGCGGCGGCCTGCCGGTGCCAGAACTGCTCAAGTGCAAGCTGCGCGGGATTCGCATCCTGGAGCTGTCCAGCTTTTTCGAGCGTGAAAACGGCCACTTGCAGCTGGACTCAATGAACGCCAGCTGGATGATCCTCGCCGATGGTTTTCACCAGGGCATGCTGCGCGACACGATCAAGCGGTTGTTCGACCTGTTGGTCAGTACGGCCATGCTGGCAGTCAGCCTGCCCATCATGGTGCTGACCGCATTGCTGATCAAGCTTGAAAGCGCCGGCCCCGTGCTGTACCGCCAGGAGCGCGTCGGCCAGGGTGGCCGCAACTTCACCATCCTCAAGTTCCGCAGCATGTGCGTCGACGCCGAAAAAGACGGAAAACCGCGCTGGGCCGGGCAGAACGACAGCCGCGTGACGCTCACCGGACGCTTCATCCGGCGCACCCGCATCGACGAACTGCCGCAGATATTCAACGTTTTTTTCGGCGACATGAGCTTCGTCGGCCCGCGTCCCGAACGCCCCTATTTCGTGCAGGACCTGACCCAGAAAATTCCCTATTACGGCGTGCGTCACACCGTCAAACCCGGCATCACCGGCTGGGCGCAAGTGCGTTACGCTTACGGCGCGACCGACGAAGACGCCATGCACAAGCTGCAATACGACCTCTACTATGTCAAGAATCACAGCCTGTTTCTCGATCTCATGATCCTGTTCCAGACCGCACAAGTGGTGTTGTGGGGAAAGGGCGCGCGCTGATTGCACGCGCCTGAAAGCGAGCATGCCCGACACCCTGCTCCTCCTCGCCGCCGTCGGTTATGGCCTGGCGGCGCTGGCCTACCTGGGGCTGTCCGGCCTCATCGTTTCCAGCTGGCGCCAGCGCCCGCAGGGACGTCTGCTGGTGCTCGCCACCGGGCTCAGCGCCGCCTGGGGCGCCCTGTCGGCGCTCACCGCGTGGGGGATGTTGCCGCCGCGGCTTGAACTCGCTGCCGAAGTCACACGCAACGGCGCCTGGCTGGCGCTTCTGCTCTACATCCTGCGGCTGCGGCTGCCATCGGGCGCCGCCCTGCCCACGCCGCTGCGTTTGATCCGGGTCCTGGCTGGCGTGCTGGTCATCGGCCTGCTGCTCGCCAGCATCATGCCCTTCATCGCTCCCACCCAGCCGGTGCTGGCACAATGGGCCGGCAATCTGGGACTGGTGCTGCTCACCGTGATGGGGCTGGTGCTGGTCGAGCAGGTGTACCGCAGCACCCGCCCGGAAGACCGCTGGGCAATCAAGTTTCTCTGTCTGGGGCTGGGCGGCCTGTTCGTATACGACTTCTATCTCTACGCCAATGCTGCGCTGTTCAACGCGATTGATGCCCAGGTGTGGGCGGCGCGCGGCTATGTAGCGGCGCTGGTGACGCCGCTGATCGCGGTCTCCGCCGCACGCAATCCGGAGTGGGCGGCGCCGGTCGGACTGTCGCGCAGCATGGCCTTCCACACCGCCAGCCTGCTGGGGGCGGGGATCTATCTGCTGCTGATGGCGGGCGCCGGCTATTACCTGCGCCTGTTCGGCGGCGCATGGGGCGACGTGGTGCAAACCGTGTTCATCTTTGCCGCCGCCATGCTGCTGGTGCTGCTGATGTTTTCCGGCACCCTGCGCGCGCGGCTGCGGGTGTTTCTGTCCAAGCATTTTTTCAGCTACCGCTACGACTACCGAGAAGAATGGCTCAAATTCACCCGCGCCCTCACCGAAGGCCAGCCTGGCGAACAACTGTGCGAACGCGCCGTCGAAGCGCTGGCGCGGCTGCTCGAAAGCCCCGGCGGCGCGCTGTGGATGCGCGAAGGCGACACCGGCTTCCAGCGTGCCAGCCACTGGAACTGGGCCGACCTCAACGGCACCGAACCGGCCGACTCCCCCTTCATTCAGTGGCTCGCCCGCATGCAGTGGGTGGTGGATCTGGACGAAATGAAAACCCGCCACGATCTTTACGGTGACCTCGACGCCCCCGCCTGGATCCGGCAGGCCGACGACGCCTGGCTGGTGGTGCCGTTGATGCTGCACGACGAGCTGCTCGGCTTCGTGGTGCTGAAGCACTCGCTCGGCAACGTCAGCTTCAACTGGGAAGTCAGCGACCTGCTCAAGGTGGCGGCACGTCAGGCGGCGGCGCACCTGGCGCAGATGCGCGCCTCCAACCAGCTCATCGTGGCGCGCCAGTTCGAATCGTTCAACCGCACCACCACCTTTGTCATCCACGACCTGAAAAATCTCGTCGCCCAGCTGTCCCTGCTGCTGGCCAATGCCGAAAAGCACAAGCACAACCCCGAGTTCCAGGCTGACATGCTGGACACCATTGAAAACGCGGTCGCCCGCATGAACAAGGTGCTGACGCAGTTGCGCCGCGGCAGCGATGAGGTGCAGGCACAGTCTGTGGCGCTGGCGGATATCCTTGCCGACGCCGCCGCCAGCAAGCTGGCATTCAAGCTGCGGCCACATCTTGAACTGCCCCCCACCAGTTTGCAGGTGCGGGCCGAGCACGAACGGC
>DATMWS010000207.1:0-17891 GCA_035562135.1 Thiobacillus sp.
GCATTTACACGACTGGGCCGACGAGCCCCATACCTGCGCGGCGCTCGACCGGGCCGAGCCCGCCAGCGAGCCCGAATATGGCCACCCCGCACTGTCACGCAGCTGGTGCGGCGGCCGCTTGCTGTTCGGCGGCAGCGAGACCGCCCAGCATGGCGGCGGCCACATGGAAGGCGCGCTGGACGCCGCCCTGCGATTGCAGCAGGCGCTGGCCCCGGCGCGCGTGCCGCAGCCCATCTCCGCGCTCAACGCGCACTGCATCGAGCGCTTCGCCGCGTGGGCGGACGGGCAGGGCGAACCCGCGCTCGCTGCCTACCAGCGCACGCTACACGAGCGACTGTCCGGCCAGGCGCGCGAGCAACTCACCCATCACAGCGTGCTGGCCAGTCTGGCCGAGACCTATGACGCAGCGCTGCAGCAGCTCGCCGGATTGCCGTTCGATGCGAGCGGTTCGGTGGCGCAGCCCGGCTGGTCCGAACTCACCGCGCCGGTGCTCCAGCCCATGCATGGTTTCGACACGATCCTGCTCGATGCGGTGCTGCGCTTTAACCGGGGTTCCTGCGCCATCTCGAACTTCCCCGGCGAGCACACCCCCGAGCCGGCGTATGTCGAGGCGATCCAGCGCGACATGTATGCCGCCTGGCGCAGCTTCGTGCTTGCCGGCAACGCCATCCTGCTGCAAAAAGCCTGACGCCGATGAAGCTCTACATGACCCCCGGTTCCTGTACCACCGGCATCCACATCCTGCTGGAGGAGCTCGATCTGGCGTTCGAGGCCTACATCGTGAACCTGCCGGCAGGCGATCACACCAAGCCCGAATATCTCGCGATCAACCCGAAGTCCAGCATTCCCACGCTGGTGCGCGACGACGGCTCGGCGCTGACCGAGTTTCAGGCGATTGCCTGGTGGCTGGCGCGTAGTTATCCCAAGGCCAGGCTGCTGCCGGGTGATGCGGACGGCGATGCGCGAGTGATCGAGGCGATGGACTACGTCGTCGGCACGCTCCACGGCCAGGGTTTCGCCCGCATCTTCACCACCGACACGTTCACGCCCAACCCGGCCGACCACGATGCGGTGAAGGCGCGCGGCCGCGAAATCGTCGCGCAGGGATTCGAAATCATGAATGCAGCGCTGGCCGGCAAGGAATACGTGGTCGGCAGTTTCTCCATCGCCGATGCGGCGCTGTTCTATGTGGAGTTCTGGGCGGACAAGCTCGCCATCGACCTGCCCGAAAACTGTCGCGCGCATTACCAGCGCATGCTGGCGCGCCCGGTGGTGCAGCGGGTGCTGCGGGAAGAGGGGTATCGCTGATGCGCCAGCAGCAAGCGGCAGGCAAGCTGACAACCACTCCGCTGGAAGCGGGCGTTCCCGCAGACTTGAAGCCGGTCGGGCAGCTTCCGCTAGACCCGTGCTATGCGGGTTTGAGCGATGTTTATCACACCCCTGTCTCGCCCACGCCGTTGCCGCATCCCCGGCTGGTGCATTTCAACGAGCAACTCGCCACAGAACTGGGCATCGATACCGGCGATCAGGCACTGGTCGACATTCTTTCCGGCAACCGTCCCTGGCCCGCCTATGCGCCCGTCGCTTCTGTCTATGCCGGTCATCAATTCGGCGCCTGGGTGTCCCAACTGGGCGACGGCCGCGCGCTGACCATTGCGGAAATCCGCAAGCCGGACGGCGAGCGGGTGGAACTGCAACTCAAAGGGGCAGGGCCGACGCCTTATTCGCGTGGCTCGGACGGTCGCGCGGTGCTGCGTTCGTCGATCCGCGAATACCTGTGTTCCGAAGCGATGCACGCCCTCGGCATCCCCACCACGCGCTGCCTCAGCCTGGTGGCCTCGCCCGAGCCGGTGCAGCGCGAAACACTGGAAACCGCCGCCGTGGTGTGCCGCGTTGCACCCAGCTTCGTGCGCTTCGGTCAGTTCGAGTTCTTTTACCACCGGGGCCAGCCTGCGCAGCTCGCGCCGCTGGCCGATCACGTCATCGCGCAACATTTTCCGCATCTGCTCGGGCGGCCGGACCGCTACGCGCGCTGGCTGGAAGAAGTGGTCGAACGCACCGCGCACCTGATCGCGCAATGGCAAACGGTTGGCTTCTGCCACGGCGTGATGAACACCGACAACTTTTCCATCCTCGGCCTCACCCTGGATTACGGCCCGTTCGGTTTCATGGATGCCTTCCGCCAGCACCATGTCTGCAACCATTCCGATTACGAGGGCCGTTACGGCTACGACAGCCAACCCCTGATCGGGCAGTGGAACTGTTCGCGTCTGTTGCAGGCCATGCTGCCCTTGCTCTCCGATAATGAGGACGAAGCGGCCGACATCGTCACCGCTATTTACGAACGCTATTCCCCTGCCTACTCGCGCGAAGCCCTTCGCCGCTGGGCGGACAAGCTGGGGCTGCGCGAGGTGCGCGACGGCGACACCCAGTTGATCAGCCAGTTGCTCACGCTGCTGCATCACAGCAAAAGCGATTTCACCCGCAGTTTCCGCCACCTGTCCCGGGTGCGCACCGACAGCGACGCACCGGCCATGGGCGTGCGCGAAGAGATTGCCGATGTCCAGGCGTTCGATGCCTGGATCACGGCGTACCGCGCGCGGCTGCGCGCCGAGCAGAACACTGACGACGCTGCGCGCGCCGCGCGGATGAACCGGGTCAACCCGAAATACGTGCTGCGCAACCATCTCGCCCAGGTCGCCATCGACCGCGCCATGAACGGCGACGACAGCGAAGTCGCCACGCTGATGCGGCTGCTCAGCCGTCCCTACGATGAGCAGCCCGGGATGGAGCGCTACGCGGCAGCGCCGCCCGACGAACTGCGCCATATGGAAATCAGCTGCTCGTCGTAGGGCACATCGCCATGGCCAATGAAGCATCGAGAGGGTTTGTGGTGGCGGAAATGAACACGCACCATTTCATGTTCCGGGGTGCCGGGCGCAACCGGGAAACCGCCCGGGTCGCGCTGCTGAACGCCTGGCTGGTGCATCGAACCGCGCTGCTGGCGCGCTACCCGGAACGGACCGACTCGATACCGGACGAGACCAAAATGGAGGATCACTTCAAAATTTACTATCTGGAATTCGAAGTAGATGCGGGTTATCGCGATGGCGAGCGCCTGGTTTGAACAGCCAGAAAGGAATCGCTGATTTATTCGGTATGGCCGTCATTGCGAGCACCCAGAGGGCATAAACTCGCGCGGCAATCCAGCGCATTGATTAAGCGGGTATTTATGGATTGCCGCGTCGCTACGCTCCTCGCAATGACGAATTAATCAGCGTCTCCCTAGAAAGGGACGCTCCATTATCTTGAAAAACGCAATGGAACCGCAGAGGACGTTGAGATCGCAGAGTAGTTCGGATATTACGAAAGCGCTGATTCAACCCGTCATCGCGAGGGCCAACGGCCCGTGGCGATCCAGTCAAATCAGGCCCAGCAAAACCTCTGGATTGCCGCGCGAGTTTATGCCCTCTGGGTGCTCGCAATGACAAAGCCATTACTTTTTCAGATATTCCCTAAATCACGAGACTAGAACCATGAACTACGCCTTCCCGCCCGCTGCCGTCGTCACGCTGGACGCCATGTCTAGCAAGCCGTTTCCGGTGCGCCGGATTTTCTGCGTCGGGCAGAACTATCCTGACCACGCGCGCGAAATGGGCGCCGACCCCGAGCGCGATGAACCCTTTTTCTTCATGAAGCCGCCCGGCGCCATCCTGCACAACCAGTCGGTGTTTCCCTATCCGCCCGGCACCGGGGATTTGCAGCCCGAAGTGGAACTGGTGGTGGCGCTGCACAAGGGCGGCAAAAACATCCCGGTCGACCGCGTCGATTACGACTATGTATTCGGCTATGCCGTGGGCCTGGATATGACGCGGCGCGACCTGCAACGCGCCGCCCGCGAAAAGGGCCGCCCCTGGGACATGGCCAAGGCGTTCGACCATTCGGCGCCGTGCAGCGCGATCACCCCGGAGTTTTATGCGGGCAACATCGCTCGCGGCAAGATCGAACTCAAGGTGAATGGCGAAATACGCCAGAGCGGCGATGTCGGCGACATGATCCTGAAGATTCCGCAGATGGTGCACACCCTGTCAAACCTGGTCGAGCTGTTTCCCGGCGACCTGATCTTTACCGGCACCCCCGCCGGCGTGGGGCCGGTGGTCAGGGGCGATGTCATCGAAGCCACCGTCGCCGGGCTGGAGCCGCTGATCATCACCATTGGTTAGGAACACGCATGAACACCGCAAACATCCTGTACCACTTCGGCACCCCTGGATTGCCGCGCTGCGCTCGCAATGACCACAACCGTCATCGCGAGGCCCGCAGGGCCGTGGCGATCCAGTTAAATCCGGCCCAGCAAAAATTTTTCGGAGAACAGAGCCATGAATACCCTCAATATCCTTGAGCGCAACCGCGTAATCCTGTGCCACTTCGACAGCTACAGCACCGCCCTGGTATTTGCACGCTACGGATCCAGCATCCTTGCGCCCTCACCCTTGCCGGAATCCGCGGCGCCCATGCCCGCTCCCGGCGATGTCACCGAACAACACGACCCCGGCGCGGTGCTGGATGCCCTGGTGGCGCAGTTCGGACTCGACCCCGCGAAACTGAATCCGGACGACGACTTCCAGGCATGGATGGCCAGCGACAGCGGCCCGATCCGCATCCATCTTGTCCGCTTCGCGACGCTGGATGCGCCGAAGGAAGCGATCGAACCGCTCGGCGGCGTATTCAAGCCGATCAGCGAAATGCGCGGGATGCCGATGATCGAGCTGAACCTGATACGTCAGATATTCAATCAGATCATGGGTGGCGGCTGAAGCATCGCCGCGTGCGGCTTTCAGTAGCCGCCTGCTTTTACCGATTGGGAGTGAACGATGGCCTACGAAAACGTCTGCAAACAGAGCCTGCTCTACGAAGGCGAACTGGTCCCCTGCAAGCTGGGCGATCAGGAAATCGTCATCATGTGGCCCGACGGCGGCAAGCCCAAAGCCTATGAAGCGCGCTGCCCCCACGAAGGCGTCTCGCTGGGGCGCGGCGACTTCAACGGCCGCATCCTGTATTGCACCGCGCACGGCTGGGTCTTCGACGGCCACAGCGGAAAATGCCTGCAGCCCACCGGGTGGGAAATGAAGGAATACCCCATGCGGATCGAAGACGGCATGGTGCAGGTGGACATTGCGGGCGGCTGACGCCGCGCAACTTCGACTGAATGACCATGCCATCCGAATACACCGCGCTCCCGCCGGAATTCCTGCAGGCGCATCCCGCGTTGAACCTGCTGCGCCTGGCGGCCTTGTCCGCCGGTCCCGACGGCATGCTTGACGACGACACGCTGGAACTGATGTTCGAACAGGTCGAAACCGGCGCGCTGACGCTCATCGCGGCGAGCGATATGTGGCCGGAACTGGTTCGCGGCTTGATGGCCGAAACCCCCTCGAACATGTTCCGCGCCCTGTACGCCTGCGGCGCGTTATCGAAAGTGCTTCCCGAAGTGGTGGCCGTATTCGGCGTGCCGCAGATCGCCGACAACCCGCCCGAGGTCGACATCGGCCAGCATCTGCTGCGCGTGCTGGACGAGGCGGCCCGCTGCGGCGCGCCGCTGCCGGTTCGCTTCGCTGCGATGGCGATGCACGTCGGCAAGTCGGACTCCCCGCCCGAGCATCTGCCGGTCCACTATCGCCACGTCGAGCGCGGCCGCCCCCGCATCGAGGCGATGTGCGCGCGCTTCCAGGTGCCGGCGGACTGCCGCGAGCTGGCCCTGCTGGCGCTTGCCGAATGCGAGCGGATCCACCGGGTCGGCGAAGTGCGCGCCGGGCCGGTTGCCGCGCTGCTGGCGCGCGTCGGCGCCTTCGACCAGCAGGAACGCTTCGCGCAACTCATGACCCTGTGCGCATGCGACTACCGCGCCTATGGCGGGCGCGCGCCCCGCGACTATCCCAAGGCGGCCCTGCTCGGCGTCGCGCTGCAGGCCTGCGCCGGCATCGACGCCACCGCGCTCGACGCCGACGCCCTGCACGAAGCCCGCGCCGCCGCCATCGCCACCGCGTTCCGCTCGGAGCGCTGGTCGGATTCGCAGGCCTGAGCAGCCATGACGACCGCAGCCCCCGACACCCGCGACGACGTGCCGGGCCTCGCCGACAGCCGTTTCCGAATGCTGCTCCACTTCGCCGTGGGCATGCCTGGGGACGATCCCGACTCCAACCCTGGAGACCTACGATGAATGACACCGCACTCAAAGCCTGGCTCGAAAACCAGGGCTTCCCCACCGCCGACTCCCTGCAGCAAACCCTGCACGGCCGCATCGCCAACGCCACCACCCCGCTGATGCACGCCGCCCGCCTGGGCCGCATCGGCTACATCGGCGACCTGCTGTCGCGCGGCGCAGACCCGCGCGAGATGAACGCCGACGGCAACGGCGCGCTGTGGTTTGCCTGCTTCGCCGACAGCGCGCCCTGCGTGAACGCCCTGATCAAGGCCGGTGCGCCGCTCGACAGCCAGAACGTCAACGGCGCCACCGCGCTCATCTACGCCGCCTCGGCCGGCAAGACCGGGATCGTCAGGCTGCTTCTGGATGCCGGCGCCGACACCACGCTGGAAACCCTCGACGGCTTCACCGCGCTCGATGTGGCGGCCAACCTCGCCTGCGTGAACATGCTGCGGGACTGGCACAAGCAACTGCAGGCAGCATGACCGGCGCGCCCGACCCGGCGGACAACATCCTGAACCTTCCTCCGACGCGATGACCCCAAGCCGGTGATGAAGCGCCACAAGGACGTCCTGTGCGAGAGGCTTCCGGCTAGGGCAGCCATGAACCTCGCCGTCATTGCGAGGAGCGAAGCGACGCGGCAATCCACATGTCAGGTCAGGCCGCGATGAAGGACTACATCCCCGAACTCAGCGAACAGCGCATGATCAGGCGCGCGCCGAATCAGCCGATCGATTTCGGGCCGGACCGGGATTACATTTTTTCCTGTTTGAAGGATGTCGAACAAAGCTTCGGGTTACAGGGCTTCCCGGGACTCGCCCCGGAACAGATCCCGGCCCGCGCGCTGATCAGGCAGTTCATTGTCTGGTGGCGCACCCTTGAACCCGCCAATGCGGCCCAGCAGGCTGCCTACGCCAGACTGCCAGGCACCATCCGGCTCATCGACACCATTTCCGGCTGGTGGGCGGAGTGGGACTGAAAAGCGCATACAGGTGTGACGTCTGCGTATATGTCTGTTGGCAGGGCATCCACAGGCTTGCTTACTTGATTAGACAAGCCGGCTGCTTTTACTGGTAGATTTCAGGGTGATGCATCCGTAACCCCCCGTGTTACTTGAACGGGGAGGCGGTAGGTAGCCGAGATGTTTTTATACGTTTAACCTAAACATTTTTGTAGTCGGTAGTCGAAATAAGCTTTCCAATAAACCACGCCACAACCGCCTTTGAAAGAACCCTATGTCTCAAAGAGAAGAAGCAGCCGCCCAGGACGCAACGTTCTTACAAGAGGATTCGGAACCACCCATTCCGCCTTCAGATATCGTTGCCTACAACGAGCTAAGGTCTTGTGCAGACCTTTTTCGCATGTATACCAACGGAAAACTCGAAATACAACCTGATTTCCAACGAGAAGTTGTATGGAAACAGGACGATCAATCTAGATTCATCGACTCACTTGTAAAACAGCTTCCAATTCCAAGCATGTGCTTTAGCTTGGACTATAAAACTCAGCGTTGGAAAGTAATTGATGGTCTTCAGCGGATGAGCTCAATCATTCGCTTTCTCGGCCAGCCAGAGTGGCGTCTCAGCGATCTTCCAGACATTCATCCGAAACTCAGAAACGTTAAGAATGTGGATCTCCGCACAGGAGATGAAGACCAGCGAAGACTCTATTCTCTAGTAGAAGACGTCTCGATTCCTGTGACGGTTATCCGTTGTGATTATTCTCAGCGGAGCCACATGCTCTACCTATTCACGATTTTTCATCGCCTGAATTCGGGTGGTGTACGACTTACCAATCAAGAAATTCGAAACTGTATTTACAGTGGCCATTTCAATAATCTGTTGAAAGAGTTTGATAACAAGAACAGCGACTGGAAGGCCATAAAGAAACGAATTTGGGGATCTATGGATCGGTTTCGCTCCACGGAAGTCCTGCTAAGGGTGTTGGCCTTATCGGAAGACCTCGAGAGCTACGATGGGAACTTGGCCCGCTTCCTTAACAGCTATATGCATCGAATCACTAACGAGTCTCCTGAAGAAGGTGATCGCTTGCTGGGCAGACTTTCGATTGCCATGTCGCAGGCACGAAAAGCCCTTGGTCAAGAACATCGAAGGAAATTATCGCTAGTGCTAGTTGAGGCTTTACTAGTCGCACTCTATATAGTTCAAGCCCAAGATAGATCAGAATCCGATCTTCAGCTCAGCTATCAAGGGATGGTCAATGATATTGCGTTTTCCGAGAGTGCTCGCTACGCGGTAAGTAGTGTAGATAACGTTAATACTCGAGTTCGCGCCGCTATTTCAGCTTTCAGCAGCTGAATATGCCTGCGACCGCTATTGAGGCAACCCTCAAACAACTCAATGCTTGGTTTATTGAGCCATCGGAGGGTAATGATCGCGCAAAGCTGCTCTCGAAACTCTCTGTATTGGAGTTATGTGGTTGGCTTGAAGGGGAGTTTGACCGTTTGGCCCTGATGATTGATTCAAAACTTCTCAATGACCAAAATTGGGTCAAGGAATATGTGATCGATAAGACTAACGGTTTTGCATATGTGGAACATTGGCGCCCAATGCTTGTTCGACTCGTGGGGGAGGTTATAGCGAGACGAGTTGAGCGTGGAATGGAAACCACCCACCCTGGCGACCTTGACCAGCTAAAAAGCCTATTGAGCAGTTTGTGGAAGCTCCGCTGTGCGTATGCTCATGCTGATATGGTGGCAAATGTCGCATCACAACAAAGTTTTCAGGCCCCCAGTTGGGCTCAAAATCAACATAGGCTTCTTAACAAGCTGATCACCAGGTATGAGCAGGTCTTAACGGCCGTAATATCGAGCATTTAGCTAGTTGTCCTGATTGATCATCTAGCCGGCTAACAGAAAATCAACTCAACAACCCAGTTACCAGAACTGTGCGGTTTGGTGAGCCAACCCGGGCACGGACCGACCGTGCGTGAATGTCCGTTTCTGGCTGTTTACCTGCGCCGATGAACCCTACGCTTCACCGATGAACCCCGCCTACGCCCAGACCCTCCGCGATCTACTGCGAACGCAACAAGTGGCTGCCCTTGGAACGCTTCACGCGGGCCAGCCGTATGTGTCCATGGTGCCCTTCGCCATGCTTCCCGGCGGCACCGGTTTCGTCATTCATGTCAGCCAACTCGCGGCCCACACGAAGGACATGCTGTTGAGTCCGAACGTGAGCCTCCTGGTCGTCGCGCCGCCGACGCCCGAGGTGCCTGCCCAGGCATTGGCCCGGGTCACGATACAAGGCCGGGCAGTGCAATACGCCGACGCGACCGAAGGCCATGCCGAGGCAAAGGCCGCCTACCTGTCCCGATTTCCTCAGAGCGCGGAGTTGTTCGGCTTTGCCGATTTCTCGTTGTTCGCCATATGGCCGGACTCGATCCGCTTCGTCGGCGGGTTTGCTCAGGCCACGACCCTTTCGCCGGAAACGCTCGCTGAAGTGCTGAGCGAAGGCTGAGCGCACTTTCTCCGCTCACCCCACCGGCCTAAGCAGGACTAGGCTGCCTGCAGCAGAAACTCAACCTTGACTGCATCGAACGGAAAGACGATGCGGCCGTCATCTGTGCGGTCGAGCAGGCCAGCGTTCAGCAGCGCCGTCACATCGCCATGCACCGCCTTGACGTCGCGCTCGACGCGTCGGGCGGCTTCGCGGATGGACACCGGCCCGGCGCCGCAAAGTGTCTTGAGCAACTCCCACCGTTTAGCGGTCAGCACTTGCCAAAGCAATTCGGGGGATGCAAAGCTGATGCGTGCGGTTTTTTGTGGTTTGCCTGTGTTCCAGGCATGCACGAAGTCCGCCATCGAATCGGCGGGGGATCGCACATCAAGCGTTACGGTTTTCATGGTTCCACCTCTCGGAATCAAAGGTTCAGGCTTAAGTTGGATTCCGAGGACTACTTGAATGCCGGGGACAACGAGAAAAAGGTGAATGGTTCGCGGATGGCAGGTTTCAAGCCGCCAGCGAGTGACCCTGCGTCTGGTCACCTATCCCCATCAGCAGACCTTCTACGCTGATGTCTTCATCCAGCGCTTCCCAATGCAGACCTGACCCGTTGCCTGACATTTCGTATTGCAGGCGCTGCTCCGGGGTGGCGCGCAACAGGCGGGGAAAGTAGGCCAGCGGCACGCCGAGTTTGCGACCGTCTGATAAACCCAGCCACATCATGGATTCGTCAAAGCTTAGTTCAATTGCCGAAATGTTCATGCCATGCCCTTTCTATTTCGTCTTTGCGTGCTTCCACTAATTGAGCCAGTTTGTTCAGTTCCTTGCCGGTGTAGCCCTGATTGTTCGCCAAACAGACAGGGTGCAGCCAGAATTTGGCGCGATGCCCGTTTTTTCGAATATGAACATGTACGGGTTCACGGGGGTTGCCTTCGTTGGAGAAAAAGAAAAAGCGATACCCCTCAAGCTGAAAAATGTTTGGCATGGCTGAATGTTAGCGCATCACCGCTTGGCGTGGCGAACAAAACGTACCCCGGTTTTTGCGCAAAGCCATCTTCAAATAACGTCCGTTTTTTCGGGACAAACGGGCTATCGAAGTGATGCGCGTGACGATATGAACTTGTCCGCTTGAGTCCGGAAGACAGCTCAGGGTCATTGTTGATGCGGCGTGCGCGCTATTCAGGCTGGTTGCGCATGAAGTCTGCGGTTTTGAAAAAGGCTTGCTGCAGTTGTATCCGCAGGTCTGCCGCAAGCCCGACATCCTTCATGGCGCGCACCATGCACCCCATCCATTGATCCCGCTCGCTTATGCCGATGGCAAAGGGCGCGTGGCGGCGGCGTAAAAAAGGCTGGCCGACGTGCTTGGCGAACAGCTTAGGGCCGCCCGTCCACTCGCTCAGAAACCAGTAAAGCTTGTTGCGTGATTCGCCCAGATCCTGCGGATGCAGTTTGCGGATGCCGTAATAATCCGGGTCCTCGTCCATCAGGTCATAGAACCGGTCTACCAGTCCGCGCACGGCTTCCGCTCCGCCAAGACGACCGTAATGGGGATTTGCGTTGACGATCTCAGCGTTCATGGTGACGGCCATCCTGGATTGCGGAGTCGTTCCGCAGGGATTGCCACAAGCTTCGCCCGCGACTCACCCTGCAGGCGGGCTGTGCTTTAAACCGGCCGACCTTAAACCGGCCGGCCTTCGTTGGGGTTGCGTACCGGCCCCATCAGGCTCAGGCCTTCTTCGTAGCTCATGCTGGGGAAGGTGTCGGAAAACTTCAACGCCTTGTCGGCGATCCGGTTCACCTTGCCGGCCGAATCCAGGCGCTTGAGATCGATGCGTTCCAGATACAGCAAATCCAGCAGTTCGTTGTAAACCGTCGCCTCGGAAATAGGCAGCACATAAAACGTCGCGCCGCTGTAAGGGACTTGATAGCGCTTGGACAGGTCGATGTTGTCGCAGAACAGAAAATACTTGCCGTCCGCAGTCAGGGTGGGGCCCATCGCCTCAGCCAGTGGTTTCAGATATTCGAAGGACAGCAGATAGGCCGCCATGAAGTCGATTCCGGTCTTGCCTTCCTGCGCCACGGCAATCACCTGATCGGCCGTAAGCTCTGGCGGGCGCGCTTCGTCGGCGTACTGCTGCGCGAACTTGATGGCGATTTCGCCGCGGAATCCAAAGCGACCGGTCTCGCCGGTGGCGGCCTTGAATACCGGATTCTGCAAGCGCTTCTCGGCATCGAGTTGTTTGAAGGCGGTCTGGTCTAGCGTGGTCATGGTGGGCTCTTTGCAAAAGTTGAAGGAGTTGTGTTCAAGCTCTCTTTAGCAAGACCAATGCCAGCAGAAGCGACGAATTTAACTCAATGATATTCAATGGAAATACCTGAATAATCCGCCGCACGCCGCGTGTCGGGAATGCTACAAAATCTGCGTTTGCTTGGTGTCAAACCAGCACAATCCCAGTTATCGAAACCCATTCCATTTGCGCGTCGTTGTTTGTTGAGGGCGGCCGGCTGGAATATTTCCAGGGTCTGATCACGCTCTGGAAAACGACACACAACAATAAAAACAGCCGCGCGTTTGTCGCAAAACATACAAAGCCTACACAGGTGGATGCGCCCAAATTGAGCTTTTTAGTTCTGTCTATTCAACGAGTTATCACTATTTATCAGACGTGGCACATGAGTTGCTTTTAGTCAGGCATGACTGGCGGTGCACGATGCCGCCCCCCAACGCAAGCCAACCAGAGCGAGACGTTCATGCCCAAGTTGCCCATCTATCTCGATTACTCCGCGACCACGCCGATCGACCCGCGCGTGGCGGAAAAGATGATTCCCTATCTGACGGAAAAATTCGGCAACCCGGCCTCGCGTTCGCACGCCTTTGGCTGGGATGCGGATCAAGCGGTGGAACAGGCACGCGAGGAAGTCGCGGGGCTGGTGAACTGCGATCCCAAGGAAATCGTCTGGACCTCGGGCGCCACTGAATCGGACAACCTCGCCATCAAGGGCGCGGCGCAGTTTTACAAGGGCAAGGGCAAACACCTGATCACCGTGCGCACCGAGCACAAGGCGGTGCTCGACCCGATGCGCGAACTGGAGCGGCAGGGGTTTGAAGTCACGTACCTCGATCCCGAGCCGAATGGGCTGCTCGATCTGGACAAATTCACGGCCGCCATCCGTCCCGACACGATTCTCGCCTCGGTCATGCATGTGAATAACGAAATCGGCGTGATCCAGGATATCGAGACCATCGGTGAAATCTGCCGTGGCAAGGGCGTGCTGTTCCATGTGGACGCGGCACAGTCCACCGGCAAGGCACCGATCGACCTCGCCCGTCTCAAGGTCGATCTCATGTCCTTCTCTGCCCACAAGACCTACGGCCCCAAGGGCATCGGTGCCTTGTACGTGCGACGCAAGCCACGCATCCGCATCGAAGCGCAGATGCATGGCGGTGGCCACGAGCGCGGGATGCGCTCCGGCACGCTGGCGACGCACCAGATTGTCGGCATGGGCGCGGCGTTCCGAATCGCAGCCGAGGAAATGGCCACCGAAAACGAACGCATTCGCTACCTGCGCGACAAGCTGTGGGCCGGCGTCAGCACCCTGGATGAAGTACACCTCAACGGCGACATGCAGCGGCGCGTGCCGCACAACCTGAACGCGAGCTTCAATTTCGTCGAGGGCGAATCGCTGATGATGGCGATCAAGGATCTCGCGGTATCCAGCGGCTCGGCCTGCACCTCGGCCAGCCTGGAACCGTCCTACGTGCTGAAGGCGCTGGGTCGCAACGACGAACTGGCGCACAGCTCGATCCGTTTTTCCATCGGCCGTTTCACCACCGAGCAGGAAATCGACTACGCCGTGCAACTGCTCCACAAGCACGTCGGCAAGCTGCGCGATCTGTCGCCGTTGTGGGACATGCACCGCGCCGGCGTCGACCTGAATTCCGTGCAATGGGCCGCTCACTAAGCGCCGCACAACAAGGAGAAATACATGTCTTACAGCGACAAGGTACTGGACCATTATGAAAACCCCCGCAACGTCGGGGCGCTTGAAGCGGACGACGCTTCGGTGGGCACCGGCATGGTCGGCGCCCCGGCCTGCGGCGACGTGATGAAGCTGCAAATCAAGGTGAACGACGCCGGCATCATCGAGGAAGCCCGTTTCAAGACCTACGGCTGCGGCTCCGCCATCGCCTCCAGCTCGCTGGTGACCGAATGGGTCAAGGGCAAGACGCTGGATCAGGCGCTGGCGATCAAGAACACCGCCATCGCCGAAGAACTGGCGCTGCCGCCGGTCAAGATCCACTGCTCGATTCTGGCCGAGGACGCGATCAAGGCCGCGGTCGCCGACTATCGCAACAAACACGAAGTCGTCGGCACAGGTTACGCCGCCTGCGACCCGACCGTCGCGTAAGCAACATCCCACACAGGAGAATCGAGCCATGGATATGCAGACCCTAAAGGACTCCGATCCACTATGTGCTGAAGCACATGTGGAGTCGTATGCACCGAGCCCCATCATCTTTACCGATGCGGCGGCAAACAAGGTCAAGGAAATCATCCTGGATGAGGGCAACGCCGCGCTCAAGCTGCGCGTCTCCGTTTCCGGCGGCGGTTGTTCCGGCTTTCAGTATGGCTTCAGCTTCGACGAGAACAGTGCCGAAGACGACACGGTGCTGGAGAAATGCGGCGTCTCGCTGTTGATCGATCCCTTGAGCTTCCAGTACCTGATGGGCGCCGAAATCGACTACAAGGAAAGCCTCGAAGGTGCGCGCTTCGTGATCAACAACCCGAATGCCGTATCGACCTGCGGCTGCGGCGAATCGTTTTCAGTGTAAGGGGATCGGACATGGCTATTACGCTGTCAGAACGCGCCGCCAACCGGGTACAGAAATTTCTCGACCAGCGCGGCAAGGGCGTCGGCCTGCGCCTCGGTGTGCGCACCAGCGGCTGCTCCGGCATGGCTTATACGCTTGAGTTCGTGGACGAAACCCTGCCCGAGGATATTACCTTTGAGTCCTTCGGCGTCACCGTGCTGATTGACCCCAAGAGCCTGACCTTCCTCGATGGCACCGAGCTGGATTTCGTGCGTGAAGGCCTGAACGAAGGCTTCAAATTTAATAACCCAAACGTGAAGAATTCCTGCGGCTGCGGCGAAAGCTTCAACGTATAGCGAGAACATCATGGCTCTCCTTCAAATTGCAGAACCGGGTTTATGTGCGGATCCTCACCAGCACCGGCTGGCTATCGGAATCGACCTGGGCACCACCAATTCCCTGGTAGCCACAGTGCGCAGCGGGTTGGCAGCCGTACTGGAAGATGAAGCGGGGCACAGCCTGCTGCCATCGGTCGTGCGTTATGTGCAGGAGGGCATCCCTGAAGTCGGTCTGGAGGCGCAATTGCGCCAGACCGACGATCCCCATAACACCATCGCTTCGGTCAAACGCTTCATGGGGCGCGGACTCAAGGACGTGCCGGGGGCTTCCACCACGCCTTACCGTTTTGTCGACACGCCCGGCATGGTGCGCATCGAGACGCGCGCCGGGGTGAAAAGTCCGGTGGAAGTGTCGGCTGAAATTCTCAAAGTGCTGCGCAGCCGCGCCGAAGCCAGCCTGGGCGGCGAGCTTACGGGCGCGGTCATCACCGTACCGGCCTATTTTGACGACGCCCAGCGCCAGGCAACCAAGGATGCCGCGCGCCTGGCCGGCCTCAACGTGCTGCGCCTGCTGAACGAGCCGACCGCAGCCGCCATCGCGTATGGCCTGGACAACGCATCGCAAGGCACCTTCTGCATCTACGATCTGGGTGGCGGCACCTTTGACATTTCCATCCTGCGCCTCAGACAAGGCATCTTCGAGGTGGTCGCCACCAACGGCGATTCAGCGCTGGGGGGCGACGATTTCGACGAATGCATTTATCGCTGGATCGTCGAGCAAGGCGGAATTACGGATGCCACCGTCATGGATAGCCGACTGTTGCTGAGCCTGGCGCGCAAAGCCAAGGAAACCCTCACCGAGCATGACGAGGCGCGCATTCGCGCCACCCTCTCCTCCGGCAGGGAACTCGACCTGAGCCTGAGTGCCGAGGCTTTCTTCGCGCTCACCGCCGGGCTGATCGCCAAGACCTTGGGCCCCACTCGCAAAGCGCTACGCGACGCCGGTCTTGGCATCGATGACATCGACGGCGTGGTGCTGGTCGGCGGCTCCACCCGCATGCGCCACGTGCGCGCCGCAGTGGCTGATTTCTTCAAGCGCGAGCCGCTCACCAACCTCGACCCGGACAAGGTCGTGGCACTGGGTGCCGCCATGCAGGCCAATCTGCTGGTGGGCAACCACAAAACGGACGACTGGCTGCTGCTCGACGTGATCCCGCTATCGCTAGGGCTCGAAACCATGGGCGGCCTGGTGGAAAAAGTCATTCCGCGCAACGCCACCCTCCCGGTCGCCCGCGCCCAGGAGTTCACCACCTTCAAGGACGGCCAGACCGCCATCAGCATCCATGTGGTACAGGGCGAGCGCGAACTGGTCGGCGACTGCCGTTCGCTTGCGCGCTTCGAGCTGCGCGGCATTCCGCCCATGGTGGCGGGCGCGGCGCGCATCCGGGTCGCCTTTCAGGTCGACGCCGACGGTCTGCTGTCGGTATCCGCCCACGAGCAGACCAGCGGCGTGCAGACCACCATCGAGGTCAAGCCCTCCTATGGGCTGGGCGACGACGAAATCGCGCGCATGCTGCAGGACTCCTTCACCCATGCCAAAAACGACATGGACGCACGCAATCTGCGCGAGCAGCGGGTGGACGGCCTGCGTCTGCTCGAGGCCACGCAGGCGGCGCTGGATCAGGATGGCAGGCGGCTGCTGTCCGACACGGAGCGGATCGCCATCGATCGCGCCATGGAGACGCTGCGCGTCCTGCTGAACAGCCAGGACCACATCGCCATCAAGCGCGCGGCCGACTCGCTCAACCGGGCCACTGCCCAATTCGCCGCCCGCCGCATGGACGCAAGCATTCAGCACGCCCTGACCGGTCGGCGGCTGGATGCGATCGAGGTATAAGAATATGCCGCAAATCATCGTACTGCCGCATGCCAGCTTGTGTCCGGACGGCGACGCGCTGGACGCCGCAAGCGGCGCCACCCTTTGCGACAGCCTGCTCGCCGCCGGAATCGAACTGGACCATGCGTGCGAACAATCCTGCGCCTGCACCACCTGCCACATCATCGTGCGCGAAGGATTCGCCTCGCTGAATCCCTGCACCGAGAAAGAAGATGATCTGCTCGACAAGGCATGGGGTCTGGAACCGGAATCGCGACTCGCTTGCCAGGCCATCGTCGACGGCACCGACCTGGTGATCGAGATTCCCAGGTACTCGATCAACATGGTCAAGGAAGGGCATTGAACAAAATTTGTTCACCACAGAGGCACAGAGAAAATCTAAAAAGGCATTAACGAGGTGCTGAATAATTCATTCTTGGTCATTGCGACCGCGAGCGTAGCGCGGCGGGAAGCAATCCAGAATGCTTGCAGAGTCAATGGACCCTGGATCGCCACGGCCCTGCGGGCCTCGCGATGACGGAATAAATCAGCGTTTCCTTAACGAAAAGACGCAACGAAAAGCGCCTCACCCTTCGCGATTTTCGTTTTAACTTTGCGTCTATGCGTTGAAAAGATTTTGCTTTTCTCTGTGTCTCCGTGGTGAATCGCCTTTCTACAAGGAGCACGTCATGCGCATCGGCATCCCGAAGGAAATCAAGGATCACGAATACCGCGTGGGCGTCACCCCCGCTGGCGTGAGCGCACTCAAGGCGCATGGCCACGAAGTGCTGGTGGAAACTCTGGCCGGTGCACGCATCGGCTTCGACGATGCCCTGTACGAGGCGGCCGGAGCGATGATCGCGGGGCGCAACGAAGCCTACGGCTGCGACATGGTCATCAAGGTCAAGGAGCCGCAGCCTTCTGAAGTATCGCTGCTGCGCGAGGGACAGGTGCTGTTCTGCTATCTGCATCTCGCGCCCGAGCCGGAACTGACGCGTGGCCTGCTGGAGCGCAAGGTCATCGGCATCGCCTACGAGACCGTCACCGACGCCCAGGGCAATCTGCCGTTGCTGATCCCCATGTCGGAGGTGGCCGGCCGCCTCGCGGTGCAGGCGGGCGCCACGGCATTGCAGATTGCCAATGGCGGCAGCGGCGTGCTGCTTGGCGGCGTGCCGGGCGTGGCGCCCGCCTGCAC
>DATMWS010000208.1:0-16532 GCA_035562135.1 Thiobacillus sp.
GAACGAACTGGCCCGCAACATCCTCGACTTCTTCGCGGAAAACGCGCTGGAGCACGAGCGTACCGGCGAAATGATCGAGCGTATCGGCCTGACCAACTTCCTCGAAGGTCTGGACATCCCGGTCGATCCCAACATGATCAAGGAGCCGCGTTCCAACCCCTACTTCCGTGCCGACGACTGGGACGAACAAGTCGAGAAGTGGAACGAGCACAAGCAGTCCGTCGCCTAATTTTTACTTACCCCGGGTTTCGGCGCGAGTCGAGACCCGTGTATTAAATCAGTTGGAGATAAACATGGCAGAACTACGTCCGCCTATCGAATCCGGCGCACCGGATCCGATGCCCTACATGCACCCCGTGATGGTGAAGAACTATGGCAAGTGGGCTTTCCACAGCCATCCGAAGCCGGGTGTCCTGTATCACCGCGCTGAGTCCGGCGACGAAATCTGGACCGTCAAGGCCGGCACCCAGCGTCAGATGGACCACTACACCATCCGCGAACTGGCCGACATTGCCGACCAGTACGGCGACGGTTTCGTGCGTTTCACCGCGCGTTCCAACATCGAATACATGGTTACGGATGCTTCCAAGGTTGAGCCGCTGATCAAGGCGCTGAACGACAAGGGTTACCCCATCGGTGGTACCGCCAACTCGGTGTCCATGATTGCGCACACCCAGGGCTGGCTGCACTGCGACATCCCTGCTACCGACGCTTCCGGCGTGGTCAAGGCGCTGATGGACGAGCTGTATGACGACTTCGTCAAGTGCGAGATGCCCAACCGCGTCAAGCTGTCCACCTCCTGCTGTGAAATCAACTGCGGCGGCCAGGCTGACATCGCCATCATCGTGCAGCACACCAAGCCGCCGAAGATCAACCACGACCTGGTTGCCAACGTGTGTGAGCGTCCCTCCGTCGTGGCGCGCTGCCCGGTGGCTGCGATCCGTCCTGCCCTGGTGAACGGCAAGCCCTCGCTGGAAGTCGACGAGAAGAAATGCATCTGCTGCGGCGCCTGCTTCCCGCCCTGTCCGCCGATGCAGATCAACGATCCCGAGCATTCCAAGATTGCGATCTGGGTGGGCGGCAAGAACTCCAACGCCCGTTCCAAGCCGACCTTCCACAAACTGGTCGCCGCTGGCCTGCCGAACAACGCACCGCGTTGGCCGGAAGTGGGCGAAGTGGTCAAGAAGATCCTGGCGACCTACAAGGAAGATGGCAAGCCTTGGGAGCGCATGATCGACTGGATCGACCGCATTGGCTGGCCCGCATTCTTCGAGAAGACCGGTCTGCCCTTCACCAAGTATCACATTGATAACTGGCGTGGTGGTCGTGCCAACCTGAACGCTTCTGCGCACATCCGTTTCTAATAAAGCAGGTTCCCTCCGCGAGTGATCGCGGAGGCTGAAGCTGGATTAAGAATCGATTTTTCGGAGTGGTTACATGCAATTCGGTATTCTTGTAAACGAAGGGCCTTACAGCCATCAGGCGAGTGATTCTGCCTATCTTTTTACGCGTAACGCGCTTGAAAAAGGCTACAAAGTCCCGCGTGTCTTTTTCTATCACGATGGCGTGTATAACGCTTCGCGTCTCGCAACGCCGCCGCAGGATGATCGTAACGTAGGTGCGCGCTGGTCCAAGCTGGCTGCTGATTATGGTGTGGACCTGGTTGTCTGCGTGGCTGCTGCGCAACGTCGTGGCATCACGGATGGCGTTCTGGGCGATAACTACCGCATCTCGGGTCTGGGTCAATTGGTTGAAATGGGTATTCAGTACGACCGTCTCGTGACGTTCGGCGATTGATAGCCAAGATTGGGATAAAACGAGATGAGTGATATGAATGACGAGATGGAAGACGGCTCGGGTATTGTCAAAAAATTCATGTTCCTGAACCGCAAAGCGCCGCACGGTACCGTGTACGCGCTAGAGGGGCTGGAGGTGGTTTTGATTACTGCCGCTTTCGATCAGGATGTGAGCATGGTTTTCACCGATGACGGTGTCTACCAGTTGGTGAAGGGAATCGACAGCAAGGGCATTGAAGTCAAGGATTTCTCCAAGACTTACCGTGCGCTGGAAGGTTACGACATCGAGAAGCTTTACGTCGACCAGACATCGCTGGATGCACGTGGTCTGACCGAAGACGACCTGATTGTGGATGTGACGGTGCTCTCCGTCAGTGAGATGGCGAATCTCATGGCTGAGCAAGACGTCGTGATCAGCTTCTAAGGGGACGAATATGCTGCATATTGTGAACAAATCGGCCACGGATCGCGGTTCGCTGGAAAGCTGCCTCGCTATGGCCACCAAAGGTTCTGCTGTATTGCTGATCGAAGACGCGGTTTATGCGGCAACGACTGGCGGCGCGGCAGCGGCGAAAATCCAGGCAGCAGCGGCTGACCTCAAGATTTACGCACTCGGTCCTGATCTGGCGGCGCGCGGCATGGCCGGGCGCGTGCTGGACGGAGTCAATGTCGTGGATTACGGCGGTTTTGTGGATCTGGTCGCAGAGCACAAGAGCTGTCAGTCTTGGCTGTAACTTTCAATTAAAGGAGTATTGCTATGCCCATGGTGAACATCGCCGGAAAAGAAGTTGAAGTCGACGAAGAAGGTTATCTGGTCGACCTGTCGCAGTGGAACGAAGACATCGCCAAGTACATGGCGGTCGAAGAGAAGGTCGAACTGACTGATAGCCACTGGGAAGTCGTCAACTTCCTGCGTGAGTACTACGCCGAGTACCAGATCGCCCCTGCTGTGCGCGTTCTGACCAAGGCCATCGGCAAGAAGCTCGGCCCTGAAAAAGGCAACAACAAGTATTTGTACGAGTTGTTCCCCTACGGCCCCGCCAAGCAGGCTTGTAAGATCGCAGGTCTGCCCAAGCCGACCGGCTGTATCTAAGCTGTAATACCGTCGGGTCGCCCCGGGTTTTTTCGGGGTGACTTCGATTTTAGGCTGTGTTTCCCAATCGAATGTGGCTGGGCTTGCCTAGCTCACGTTTGATTCGTAAACACAACGTTGTTAGGGGATAGAGATTGTCTACTGTGACGATGATTTATGCCGGGATGTTTTACATCGCCACTTTGCTGCTGGTGGTGGGCCTGGCTTACAAGATTTTTGATTACAGCCGCACGCCTGCGCCGCTGAAGATTCCGACCACCCCTGCGCCGACCACGCAAAAGGGCGTCGTGTACCGGATGGCGAAGGAAGTCGTGCTGTTCGAATCGCTGTTCAAGGCCAACAAATGGATTTGGGTGTTTGGCTGGCTGTTCCACTTCGGGCTGCTGCTGGTGCTGGCGCGCCATCTGCGCTACTTCACCGAGCCGGTCTGGTTCTGGGTCGGCATCGTGCAGCCATTTGGCAAATACGCCAGCATCATGATGGTGATAGGCATGGTCGGTTTGCTGGCGCGCCGTTTCCTGGTCGACCGGGTGCGTTACATTTCGACGCCGTCCGACTACCTGATGCTGGTGCTGCTGATTGCGATCGGTCTGTCCGGCATGTTGATGACCTTCGTCGTCCATACCGACATCGTGGCGCTCAAGGCCTTCTTCATGGGGCTGATGTATTTTGATGTGCAGCCGCTTCCGCAGGATCCGGTTCTGCTGGTACACCTCGCTTTGGTGGCATTGTTGATGGTGATCTTCCCGATCAGCAAGCTGTTGCATGCGCCGGGTTTGTTTTTCAGCCCGACACGCAACCAGGTGGACAATCCGCGCGAGCATCGCCATCTGGCGGCGTGGGCTGCCCGGCTCGATCAGAACAACTGATTCGTTGACGTCGATTAACGAACACCCAAGTACGGACAAAGGACTCTCAAGTGGCTGCTGCTGAATTCGACATTCCGGAAATCAAGGACCACATCGAAATTCCCAAGCTGCGGGAAGGTGCGATGGCGCATGCCAAGACCTTTATCGCGGCCGGGCCGATTCAGGATTTCATGGGATTCCCGCATGAACTGGGCGAGGACTGGAAAGAGCGTGCCATCGACAAGATGGGCGACCTGCTGGGCAAGTACCGCTCGCTGAAAGTTTTCCTGGACGCCTGCGTACACTGCGGTGCGTGCACCGACAAGTGCCATTACTACCTGGGTACGTCCGATCCCAAGAATATGCCGGTGGCGCGCCAGGATCTGATGCGTCAGGTCTATCGTCGCTACTTCACCACCGCGGGCAAACTGTTTCCCAAGCTGGTCGGCGCCAAGGATCTGACCAAGGACATCCTCAACGACTGGTACAACTACTACCATCAGTGTTCGGAATGCCGTCGCTGCTCGGTGTTCTGCCCGTACGGCATCGATACCGCCGAAATCACCATGGCCGGCCGCGAAATCCTCAACCATGTCGGCATGGGGCAAAAGTATTCCAACGAGATTCTGGGCAAGGTCCAGAAGATCGGTAACAACCTCGGTCTTCCCGGCCCCGCGCTGGAAGATACCCTGGAGGGCCTGGAAGAAGACATTGAAGCCGACACCGGCGTGGCGGTGAAAATGCCGCTCGACGTGAAAGGCGCAGAAGTGCTGCTGGTCACACCGTCCGCCGACTTCTTCTCCGAGCCGCACGTGGAATCGCTGATCGGCTACGCCAAGGTGTTTCACGCTGCCGGCATCAGCTGGACCTTGTCCACCCACGCTTCGGAGGCCGGCAACTTCGGCCTGTTCATTGGCAACTACGAGACCATGCGCAAGGTCGCCATGCGGATTCGCGATGCCGCGCTCGAGCTTGGCGTCAAGCGCATCGTGGTCGGCGAATGCGGCCACGCCTGGCGCGTTGCCTACAGCTTCTGGAACACGCTGACCGGCATTGGATACGGCGGCAACGACCCGTTCTCGATCGAACTGCAGCAGCAGCTCGACCCGACCTATCCGCAGCCGCAGCACATTTGCGAGCTGACCAATGACCTGATCAAGTCCGGCAAGATCAAGGTCGACCCGTCCCTCAACGACGATCTGGTCGTGACCTATCACGACTCGTGCAACGTGGCGCGTGCGTCACGCATGGGCACCGAGCCCGGCGGGCAGTTCATCATTCCGCGCGAGTTGATCAAGTCGGTGGTGAACAACTTCCACGACATGGCCGATGAAACCATTGGCGAATCCACCTTTTGCTGTGGCGGCGGCGGCGGTCTGCTGACCGACGACCTGATGGAAGTCCGTGTCAAGGGTGCATTGCCGCGCGCCACCGCGCTGAACAATGTGGTCAAGGAACACCAGGTCAATTTCATGGCCATGATCTGCGCCATTTGCAAGGCGCAGTTCACCAAGGTATTGCCCAAGTATGGCTTCGACATGAGCATGGTGGGCGGAGTGCATCAATTGGTTAGCAAGGCGATCAAGCTGGACTGAGTCAGACCTGGTTGATTGCGATTTATCTATCTTAGTTACGTAGGCGTTAGGAGAACCAACATGGCTGTCACGGCGAACAAAGCAAAAACCGAAGGCGTTACATGGCGTCGTTATAAAGAGGGCGAGAAAGAGGGTGAATTCCGCTCAGCTCAGGACAAGATTTTCCAGTCGAGCTGGACGCACAAGTGCCCGGAGTACATGCTTTCCACGCCGCCTTGCCAAGGTTCCTGTCCGGCCGGTGAAGACATCCGTAGTTATCTCAACATCGTGCGTGGCATCGAGAAGCCGCCCGCAGGCGTGACCTGGCAGGAATATGCGTTCCGTCGCGTTACCGAAGCCAATCCGTTCCCGGGCGTGATGGGTCGGGTTTGTCCCGCACCTTGTGAGTCAGGTTGTAACCGCAACATGGTCGAAGATCATGTGGGTATCAACGCAGTCGAGCATTTCATCGGCGACTGGGGCATTGAAAACAACATGACCTACACTTCCACGGCAGCCGAAACCGGTAAAAAAGTGGCCATCATTGGCGCTGGCCCTGCGGGTCTGGCTGCAGCTTACCAGCTGCGCCTGCGTGGCCACGGCGTGACCATTTTCGACGAGCACGATGAACTCGGCGGCATGATGCGTTACGGCATTCCCGGTTTCCGTACACCGCGTGAAATGCTGGACTCGGAAATCAAGCGCATCATCGACCTCGGCGTCGAAACCCGTCTGAAGACCCGTATCGGTTCAGACGTCAGCTTCGAACAGATCGAAAAGGAATACGACGCCATCTTCATGGCGATGGGTGCGCAGGCGGGTCGTCCGCTGCCGGTGCCCGGCGCCGAAGCGCCCAACTGCGTGACCGCCATGGCGTTCCTGCGCGCGTTCAACGAAGGCCGTCTGCAGCACGTCGGTAACCGCGTGGTGGTGATCGGCGGCGGCGACACCTCGATCGACGTGGCGACTGTTGCCCGTCGTCTGGGCAATGTCACCAAGTCGGGTACTGCGGATGATCGTCCGGAGGCGGTGATCGCCGGCCACATGGCTCATGATGTGGCTTCGATTTCCGTCCGTGAAGGCGCCGAAGTGGTGCTGGTATCGCGCTCCACCATCGACAAGATGGCAGCCAACAAGCACGAAGTCGAGCACGCCCAGCAGGAAGGCATCGAAATCATCGGTGGCGTGACCCCGGTGGCCGTGGTCGTCGACGAGCGCGGCCGTGCAACGGCGCTGCGCGTGGCTGACTTCGTGATGGAAGGCAAGGAAACCAAGATCGTCGAGGGCACCGAGCGCGACCTGCCGGCCGACCTGATCGTCTCCGCAATTGGCCAGGGCGTGGATTTCGCCGGCCTTGAGCAGTTCAACAACAACAACGGTTTGATGAAGGCCGACAAGAACTATCGTTTCCCCGGCAAAGAGCACATCTTCGTCGGTGGTGACGTGTTGCGGCCGCACCTGCTGACCACCGCAATCGGTCATGCTTCGATTGCTGTTGAGGGCATTGATGCCTTCCTGAAAGGCAAAAAAGAGCTCGACAAGCGCCCGAAGGTAGACGTCCACCACTTCGACGAAATTCGGCAGTGGCTGGAATCAGGTCATGAGTACAAGGAAGTCAAAGGCCAGATATGGGGCACCGATGACCGTAAAGACATCCTGCACAACTTCGAAGACCGTTCGGCACGGCACATCATCCCGCACGACGACTTGTTCCTTGGCCACTTCCCCAACGTGCCGCGTCATGTCCGTAACGTGACCACGCTGGACAAGGAAGGCGCACTGGGTAACTTCGAAGAGCGTCTGCATGCGCTGTCTGATAAAGAAGTCATCGCCGAAGCCAAGCGCTGTATGTCCTGCGGCCAGTGCTTCGAGTGCGACAACTGCGTGGTCTATTGTCCGCAGGTCGCCGTGTTCAAGGTGAAGAAGAAAGACAACCCCACTTTGGGCCGTTACGTCGACACCGACTACGGCAAGTGCATTGGCTGCCACATTTGTGCCGACGTCTGCCCCACCGGTTACATCATCATGGGTATGGGTGACTAAGCGTGGCAGGAAAAATGAAACGCCTCCTGGCGGTGGGTGTGGTTGTGCTGACTGCGTCCGTCCTGGCCTGGGCGGGGTCTGACACTCCGTCCAAGGCCAGTGGCGCCCCCAAGCCAGTGATCACGAAGGCCGTCAAGGGTGAGCAGTGTGTGGAGCCCAACGACTTCATGCGGCGCAACCACATGAAAGTGCTGGATGGTCACCGTGACAAGACGGTGATTGAAGGCGTGCGCACCAAGAAGTACAGCCTCAAGGAATGCATCAACTGCCACGCCAGCGAATCGACGGGCAGCGTTGCGGCCGCCAAGGATGACTTTTGCGTGAGTTGCCATAGTTATGCAGCGGTGAAGATCGATTGCTTCGATTGCCATTCCACCAAGCCGCAAGGATCGATGGCGATGCATCCGCTGAATGCTGAAACAGCGCACTACAAGCACAGGCTGGCCGCCCAGGCGACAAGCACGGTCAGTGCAGAAGAGATGGCTGGGGTTGCCCAATGAGCGAACAGAAATCAATGTCTGACCAGGCACCTGAATCGCGCGATCGACGCCGTTTTGTCGGTGCGGCCGCCGCAACCGCAGCGGGCCTGGCGATTGCCCCCGGGGTCGTGCTGGTCGAAGTGGCACATGGCCGTCCTGAAGACCAGGCTGCCAGCAGCGCCGTGCGCTGGGGCATGCTGGTCGATGCGACCAAATGTGCAACAGGCTGTGATGACTGCGTGACTGCGTGCAGTACGGAAAACGGCTGGACGCCGGTGGCGGAAAGCAAGCATCCCAGGCAGGCGCCGCAGTGGATCCGCAAGCTCGAACTGCAGGATCCGCTGTCGCAGATGGAAACCAATCTGCCGATGATGTGCCAGCATTGCGCCGAGCCGCCCTGTGTGGACGTGTGTCCGACCGGCGCATCGTTCAAGCGCGCCGACGGCATCGTGCTGGTCAACCGCCATACCTGCATCGGCTGTCGCTACTGCATGATGGCGTGCCCGTACAAGGCGCGCTCGCTGGTCCACGAATCGCTGAACGACACCCAGAAGGCGGATGTTCCGCGCGGCATCGGCTGCGTCGAATCCTGCACCCTGTGCGTGCAGAAGGTCGATCGTGGCGATGGCAACACCGCGTGTGCCGAAGCGTGTACCGCTGCGGGCCACAACGCCCTGCTGTTCGGCGACATGAATGACCCCGAAAGCGAGATTTCGAAGCGTCTGCGCGAGCTGCCGACCAAGCAGGTGCGTGCCGATCTGAATCTCAATCTTGGCGTTCGCTATCACGGAATCTAAATCAACATGGCAAGCATTACCTTCCGCGAAGTAGAAGGCAGCAGCCCGAAATACTGGGCGCTGTTCGGATTCCTCGGCCTGTTCGTGCTGTTCGGCGCGCTGGCCTGGAACACCATGCACCACCACGGGCACGTCGTCACCGGCATGGACAACCAGATCGTCTGGGGCCTGCCGCACGTGTTCGCGGTGTTCCTGATCGTCGCGGCCTCCGGCGCGCTGAACGTGGCGTCGATCGCTTCGGTGTTCAACAAGCCGATGTACAAGCCGCTGGCGCCGCTGTCGGCGGTCCTGTCGCTGGCGCTGATGCTGGGCGGCCTGCTGGTGCTGGTGCTTGACCTGGGCCGCTCCGACCGTCTGATCGTGGCGATGACGAACTTCAACTTCAAGTCGATGTTCACCTGGAACGTGTTCCTGTATTCCGGCTTCTTCGGGCTGGTGGGCATCTACCTGTGGACCATGCTGGACCGCAGCGTCAAGTCCTACTCCAAGGCGGCGGGTACCGCGGCCTTCATCTGGCGGCTGGTCCTGACGACCGGTACCGGCTCGCTGTTCGGCTTCCTGATCGCACGCGAACTGTACGGCACCGCCATGCTGGCGCCGATGTTCATCATCATGTCGTTTGCCTATGGCCTGGCCATCTACCTGATGGTGCTGGCCGCGGCCTACGCCTGGACCGGCCGTACGCTGGGCGATGCGGTGATGATGCGGCTGAAGACCCTGCTCGTGGTGTTCGTCGCGGCGGTACTGTATTTCGTCGTCGTCCACCACATGACCAACCTTTACTTCACCAAGTATCACGCGGTGGAAGCCTTCATCCTGCGCGACGGCGGCATCTTCACCGCACTGTTCTGGGTGGGGCAGATCGTCATCGGCTGCGTGGCGCCGCTGGTGATCCTGCTGAGCGGTCTGGGCAAACAGCGCATGTGGATCATGATTGCGTGTGCGCTCGTCATCCTGGGCGGTGTCGCGCAAATGTACGTCACCATCATCGGTGCGCAGGCCTACCCGCTGGATATGTTCCCCGGCCTGATCGAGAGGAGTAGTTTCTTCGACGGTGAAGTGCATAGCTACACGCCCAGCGTGCCCGAACTCTTCCTCGGCCTCGGCGGGGTGGCGATCGCGCTGCTGGTGACCGTGTTCGCGATCAAGGTGCTGCGTCTGCTGCCGGCCAGCCTGGACGACGCCACCGTCGCCAAGCTGGAGCACTAATTGCAACCTGCCAAGCGATCGCTTGGCAGGGGATCGTCCGGCATGAATCTGCAAGCCAAACCAAACGAATCTGCGAAGCGCGGGGCTCCTATGCCCCGCGTCTTCATTTCGGCCGCCCACAAGTCGTCCGGCAAAACCACGCTGACGCTCGGTTTGTGCGCCGCCCTGCACGCCCGCGGCCACGCGGTGCAGCCCTTCAAGAAAGGGCCCGATTACATTGATCCGTTATGGCTGGGCATGGCGGCGCAGCGCCCCTGCTACAACCTCGATTTCCACATGATGCAGCGCGATGAAATCGAGCAGCAGTTTGCCCGCGCAGCAGTCAACGCGCGCCTCAGCCTGATCGAAGGCAACAAGGGCCTGTACGATGGGCTCGATCTCGACGGCAGCAACAGCAATGCGGCGCTCGCCAAGCTCTTGGGTGCGCCGGTGGTGCTGGTGATCGACGCGCGCGGCATGACGCGCGGGGTTGCGCCGCTGATTCTGGGCTATCAGGCGTTCGACCCGGAGATCCGCATCGCCGGCGTCATTCTCAACAACCTCGGCGGCAGCCGTCACGAGTCCAAGCTGCGTGCGGTGATCGAGCATTACACCGACGTCGAAGTGATCGGTGCGGTGCAGCACGACGCCACCATGCAGATCGCCGAACGGCATCTGGGGCTGGTGCCGGCCAACGAGCAGCAGGCCGCGCTGGGTCGCATTCGGCACGTCGGCGAACGCGTGGCGGCGCAGGTCGATCTGGATCGCCTGCTGGCGATTGCCGACAGCGCGCCGGCCTTGAATATTTCAACGCCGGCTGAGGCGGCAGCGCCCGCCGAACGGGTGCGCATCGGCATCGCCCACGACCAGGCGTTCGGGTTTTACTACGGTGAGGATCTAGACGCCCTGCGCGCGGCCAATGTCGAACTGGTCGACCTCGACACGCTGCACGCGCAGGCCTTGCCGGAGGTCGATGGCCTCATCATCGGCGGCGGCTTCCCCGAAGTGTTCATGGCCGAACTCGAAGCCAACGCGCCGTTGCGCCGCAGTATCCGCCGCGCCATCGAAGCGGGCCTGCCGACCTACGCCGAATGCGGCGGCCTGATGTATCTGTCGCGCAGCCTCAGCTGGCAGGGACAGACGCGCGAGATGGTCGGCGTGGTGCCGGGCGACACCGTGATGCACGAGCGACCGGTCGGCCGCGGCTACGCGCGCCTGCAACCGACCGGCGACGACCGCTGGCAGGAAGCGGCGAGCATCCCGGCGCACGAATTTCACTATTCGAGCTTGGAAAACCTGCCTGCCGACTCCATATATGCCTACCAGGTGACGCGCGGCCATGGCATCGACGGCCAGCACGACGGCTATCAGCAGCACAACCTGTTGGCCGCTTACGTGCACCGTCGGGGCGCAGGCGGGCAGGGCTGGATCACCCCGTTTCTGAACCAGGTGCGTGCGCACAAGGCGCGTGCGGCCGCTTAAATTTCGAAGGACATTCCATGATCAAGATTACCGACGCCGCTGCCGAACAGATTCGCGCTGTCTCCAACAACCCCGACGTCTACGGAATGGCGCTGCGCGTCGCCGCCTATCAGGAGGACGACGGCAGCGTGAACTACGGCATGGGCTTCGACCAGGAGCGCGAGGCCGACGAGCAGCTCATCGTCAATGGCATCGCGATTCTGATCGCCGCTTCCAGCACCCCCTACCTGCAGGGGGTGACGCTCGACTTCGTCGAAATGAGCCCGGGCGACCTGCGCTTCATTTTCATTCCGCCGTATTCCGCCGAGTCGGCCGACGAAGCCGCCCCCGCCGAGTGAACCCATGAACTACCTGCCCATTTTCCTTGACCTGCGCGACCGCCACTGCCTGGTGGTGGGCGGCTCCGAGACCGCCGCGCGCAAGGCTGAACTGCTGTTGCGCGCCGGTGCGCGCGTCGATGTCGCTGCGCCCGAACTGCACGAAGGTTTCGCGCGTCTGCCGCATGCCGGGCATTTGAGTCGGGTGGCGGATGCGTTCACGCCCGATCTGCTCGACGGCAAGGACGCGGTGATCGTGGTCGAGGACGATGCGGCCATCGCCAAGGCCATCGCCGATGCGGCACGCGCGCGGCACATCCCGGTGAATGTGGCGGACAAGCCTGCGCTGTGCAGCTTCATCCTGCCGTCGATCATCGACCGCTCGCCGATCATGGTCGCGGTCTCCAGCGGCGGCGAATCGCCGGTGCTGGCGCGCATGCTGCGCGCGCGGCTGGAAACCCTGGTCCCCGCGGCCTATGGCCGCCTGAGCGCGCTGGCCTCGCGCTACAAGGACCGCGTGCGCGCGGCGATCAAGCCGGAGCAGCGGCGCGCCTTCTGGGAAAAGGTTTTCCTCTCGCCGGTCGCCGAAATGGTATTTTCCGGGCGCGACGTCGAGGCCGAGGCGCAACTCGACGCCATGATCCAGGATGGTGCCGAACATGACATCAGCCGCGGTGAGGTGTATCTGGTGGGGGCCGGCCCCGGCAACCCCGATCTGCTGACCTTCCGCGCGCTGCGGCTGATGCAGCAGGCCGACGTGATCGTGCACGACCGCCTCGTCTCGCCGCCGATTCTCGACATGTGCCGGCGCGACGCCGAGCGCATCTACGTCGGCAAGGAACGCGACGACCACGCCGTGCCGCAGGAGGAAATCAACCTCCTGCTGGTGCGCCTGGCCAAGGAAGGCAAGCGCGTGCTGCGCCTGAAGGGCGGCGACCCCTTCATCTTCGGCCGCGGCGGCGAGGAAATCGAAACCCTGGCCGAGCACGGCGTGCCGTTCCAGGTGGTGCCGGGCATTACTGCGGCTGCCGGCGTGGCGTCGTATGCGGGCATCCCGCTCACCCACCGCGACTACGCGCAGTCGGTCGCCTTCGTCACCGGGCATCTGAAGGAAAACACCTTCAACATGAACTGGGAAGGCATCGCGCGGAAAGACCAGACCATCGTCATCTACATGGGGCTGAAAGGCCTGCCGCTGCTGTGCGAGGCGCTGATCAAGCACGGCCTGACGCCCGACACCCCGGCGGCCATCGTGCAGCACGGCACGCTGCCCACCCAGCGCGTCATCACCGGCGACCTCACCACCCTGCCCGCGCTGGCGCAGGAAGCCGGACTCAAGGCACCGACCCTCATCATCGTCGGCAACGTCGTCAAGCTGCGCGAAAAGCTCGGCTGGTATCAGCCCCAGCTGCACAGCGAGCAGGCGCACCGCACCCCGCTCGAAGCCGCAGATCACCTGCCCTGACGGTGCTGTCGCCGGGTACCAGGTGATGCCCGGCACACCCGCTGCGCTGATGCAGTTCGGGAGCCGCGTGCAGTCCAGGGGCTGAGCCGTCTCAGGGCTGCCCGGCGGCGCGTGCGTCGGCGTGTTCGCTCACATGGCGCACCATGCTGTTCGCCAGCTCCAGTTCCCCCACCAGCACCTCGACCGCCTGTTCGCGGCGCAGCAGCTCCGCCTCGTCCTCGCTGTGGCTGCGCACCACGACGTGGATGTGCGGGTTGAGCGTGCGCGCAATCTCGATCATTTTCCGCGCCTGAAAAGCGTCAGGCGTGGCGATGACCAGCATCTGCGCGCGGGCAACGTGGGCCTGGATCAGCACGGCCGGTTCGGCGGCATCCCCTGCGACGGCGTGGATGCCGCGCTCGCGCAGCTTCTCGACCGCTTCGCGCTGCTGCTCGGCAACCACGTAGGGCAGTCCCTGCACGGCGAGCGCCTCGGCGATGTGCCGTCCCACGCGGCCGTATCCCACCAGCACCACGTGGCCGCTCAAGGTGTGCGAAGCCACGTGGGCGGGCAGTTCGGACAGGGGGTCGTCGCGCAGCTCCAGCTGGCGCGCCAGCCTTGAGCGCGCGCGGATCCAGGTCTGTGCCGGTTCCACCACCTGAAACAGCAGTGGATTGAGCGCGATCGAAATCAGCGCGCCGGCCAGAATCAGGCTTTGCCCCTCGACGGGCAGCACGCCGAGCGCCACCCCCAGCCCCGCCAGAATGAACGAGAACTCGCCGATCTGCGCCAGGCTGGCGGATACCGTCAATGCGGTATTGAGCGGGTAGCGGAACGCCAGCACCAGCAGAAACGCCGCCAGAGACTTGCCGAACACGATGATGGCAACCACCGCCAGCACCTGCAGGGGCTGTTCCATCAGCACGCGCGGATCGAACAGCATGCCCACCGCGACGAAGAACAGCACCGCGAACGCATCGCGCAGCGGCAGCGATTCCTCGGCGGCGCGGTAGCTCAGCGCCGATTCGCGCAGCACCATGCCGGCGAAAAAGGCGCCCAGCGCAAACGACACGCCGAACAGCGCCGACGAGCCGTAGGCGATGCCAAGCGCGGCCGCCACCACGCACAGCGTGAACAGCTCGCGCGAGCCGGTGCGCGCCACCTGCCACAGCAGCCAGGGGAAAAAACGCCTGCCGACCACCAGCATCAACCCGATGAACACCGCCACCTCGCCGATGGTCAGTGCCAGCGTCGCCAGCAGATTGCCCTGCGGTTTCGCAGCCGTGCTGTCGCCAGGCAAGCCCGCAAGCGGCGGCAGCAACACCAGCACCAGCACCATCACCAGGTCTTCCACCACCAGCCAGCCCACCGCGATGCGGCCATTCGGCGTGGCCAGCACGCCGCGGCTTTCCAGCGCCTTCAGCAATACCACCGTGCTGGCCACCGACAGCGACAGCCCGAACACGATCCCCGCCATCAGATCCCAGCCCCACCAGCTGGCCAGTGCCATGCCCATCGCCGTGGCCACCGCGATCTGCACCACCGCGCCCGGCAGCGCAATCTTCTTCACCGACAGCAGATCGTCGAGCGAAAAATGCAGCCCGACGCCGAACATCAGCAGCATCACGCCGATCTCGGCCAGTTGTCCGGCCAGTGCGGTATCCGCCACAAAACCCGGCGTGAAGGGCCCGATCACGATGCCCGCCAGCAGATAGCCGACCAGTGCGGGCAGCCTGATTCGCACCGCGATGAAGCCGAAAATCAGCGCCAGCCCCAGCGCGGCGGTGATCGTGGTGATGAGTTCGACACTGTGCGGCATAACAGGGAACCGGCAGGCCGGCCGGCCGAATTTCCGGTGAATGGGGAGGGTTTGAGTTTACCGGATGTGCCCGCGTCGATTTGATCGGCGCGCAGGGCGTGCCCCGGACAGGGAGGCTGGTTGATTCGCAACCCGGGTCTAGAATAAGGACAGACTTGTCCTGTAAGAGCCTGCCATGACCACCACGCTCCACCCGCAAGGGGTAGGCCGTGGTTCTAAAGACGCTGTCCCAAGGGATACACCTTCGGATAAAGCGTCAAGAACCACGCTCACCATCGATGGCAACGAGGCCGTTGCCCGCATGGCCTACCTTGGCAACGAGGTGATTGCCATCTATCCCATCACGCCGGCGTCCAGCATGGGCGAGTGGGCGGACGAGTGGGCCTCGCAGGCACGGCCCAACCTGTGGGGCGCGGTGCCGAAAATCATCGAGATGCAGTCGGAAGGCGGTGCGGCGGGGGCGCTGCACGGCGCGCTCACCTCCGGCGCGCTGGCCACCAGCTTCACTTCCAGCCAGGGGCTCTTGCTGATGATTCCCAACCTCTACAAGATCGCCGGCGAGCTGACGCCGTTCGTTCTGCATGTGGCGGCGCGGACGCTGGCGACCCACGCGCTGTCGATCTTCGGCGACCAGTCCGACGTCATGGCCTGCCGCGCCACCGGCTGCGCGATGCTCGCCGCCAACTCGCCGCAGGAAGCGCAGGACTTTGCGCTGATCGCGCAGGCGGCGACGCTGGCAGGGCGCATTCCGGTGATCCATTTCTTCGACGGCTTCCGCACCTCGCACGAGGTGGCGAAAATCGTCGCAGTGGAAACGGAGACTGTGCGCGCCATGCTCGACCCCGGCCACATTGCGGCGCACCGGGGGCGCGCGCTGTCGCCGGAACACCCGGTACTGCGCGGCACGTCGCAGAACCCGGACGTGTTCTTCCAGTCGCGCGAGCGCGCCAATCCCTATTACGACGCGTTTCCAGGGATCGTGCAGGATGCGATGGACCGCTTCGGCGAACTCACGGGCCGGACTTACAAGCTGTTCGATTATGTCGGCGCGGCGGACGCCGAGCGGGTGATCGTGCTCATGGGCTCCGGCGCCGAGACCGTGCACGAGACGGTCGAGCATCTGCTTGCCCGTGGCGAGAAGGTGGGCGTGCTGAAGGTGCGGCTGTACCGGCCGTTTTCGCCGGGCGCGCTGCTCGATGCGCTGCCCCCCACGGCAAGCTCCGTCGCCGTGCTCGACCGCTGCAAGGAGCCGGGCGCCGACGGCGAACCGCTCTACAAGGATGTAGTGGCCGCGCTGGCGCAGGCGGCGGCAGACGGTATGCGCGCGATGCCAAAAATCACCGGCGGCCGCTATGGCCTGGCGAGCAAGGAATTCACCCCCGGCATGGTGAAGGCGGTGTTCGACGAACTGGCGCATACGATCTTTCGCGGGCTTCAGCCTGTGAAAGATCGTATGCGCCAGTTCACCGTCGGCATCCATGACGACCTCACCCATCTGTCGCTGCCGTGGGATGCCAGCTTCCGCACCGATGCTGCGCGTCAGCTTCAACACGCCGTGTTCTGGGGACTCGGCGCCGACGGCACGGTGTCGGCCAACAAGAACTCGATCAAGATCCTCGGCGAGGCCACCGCGCTGCAGGCGCAGGGCTACT
>DATMWS010000209.1:0-6469 GCA_035562135.1 Thiobacillus sp.
CAGGCTACCGCTATTCCCGCTGAATACCGTGGTATTCCCCGGTGGACAGCTCCCGCTGCGCATTTTCGAGCAGCGTTATCTCGACATGGTCAAACAGGCCATCGCCGACGACACGCCATTCGGCATCTGCGCCATTCGCGAAGGCACCGAGACCGGCACCCCTGCCGTCCCCTACGCCATCGGCACCCGCGTACGCATCACCGACTGGGACATGCCGCAGACCGGCATCCTCCACATCGACACCCAGGCACAGGAACGCTTCATCATCCGCAGCACCCGCACCGAACCCAGCGGTCTGCTGATCGGCACCGTGGAGGCGGTCAGCAGCGAGGCGGCCACTGCCGTGCCCAACGATTTTGAGCTTGCCGTTGAAATCCTGCGTCATATCATCGACGAATACGGCGAAGCCCATTTTCCAGCGCCACACGAATTCGACAACGCGGTGTGGGTGGGCTACCGGCTGTCCGAAGTGCTGCCGCTCAAACTCTCCATCAAACAAAATTTGCTGGAAATGAACGACAGCGTGACGCGCCTGCGCATCCTCACTGAATTTCTCAAAAAGCAGATCAACTGATGGCGCGCTTCTATCCCGCACTCGAAGACAAGCATCGCGATTTCATTGCTGCGCAGAAACTGTTTTTCACCGCCACCGGCACGGCCGACAGCCGCCTCAACCTCTCGCCCAAGGGCATGGACAGCCTGCGCGTGCTCTCCGACACCCGCGTGGCCTATCTCGACCTCACCGGCAGCGGCAACGAAACCGCCGCCCACTTGAAGCACGATGGCCGCATGACGATGATGTGGTGCAGCTTCGACGCCGACCCGCTGATCCTGCGCCTGTACGGGCGCGGCCGCGCCGTGCGCCGGCAGGATCCCACGTGGAGCGAACTGCGCCGCCACTTTCCCGCCCTGCCTGGCGAACGCCAGATCATCGTGCTCGACATCGAATCGGTGCAAACCTCGTGCGGTTACGCCGTGCCGATGTATGCCTACCAGGGCGAGCGCGACACCCTGGCGCGCTGGGCCGAAAAGAAAGGCACGGTGGGCCTGCTGGATTACTGGCGCGAGAAAAACCAGGTCAGCATCGACGGCCTGCCCACCGGCTTACTGGAGAACACATGATGAAACGAACCCTGATTCCGCTTGTGTTGATTTTGGCCGCTTGCGACCCCACCCCTCCCCCGCAGCCCGAAACCGAACGCAAACCCAATCCGGCGTTCGAAACACAGATCAAGGCGATGGAAAAAGCGCGTGCGGTGGAAGGGCAAGTGATGGAGGCAGCGGAGGCGCAACGCAGGCAAATGGACGAGGCGGCGCAGCAATAGGCTCATGTTGAAATGGTTGATCACCCTGATTGCAGCCCTGCTGGTGCTGGGACTGCTTACCCCATGGCTCAACCGCCTGGGCCTGGGACGGTTGCCGGGTGACCTGCGGGTGAAGCGGGCGGGTGGCACATTTTATTTCCCCTTCACCAGCGTCATTCTCATGTCGCTGGCGCTCTCGCTACTTGCGTATTTATTTGGCCGATGAACAAAGCCTTCGTTAAGGAATCCGACGCAGCCGAGGTCGACGAGGACGACGTCGCTGCGCCGGCGCTGCCTGCCGGGTTGAAGAATTACATGACGCCGGCGGGCTATGCGCAGCTCGACGCCGAATTCAATCAATTGTGGAAAGTCGAACGACCGGTGCTGGTGGAAACCATCTCCTGGGCGGCAAGCAACGGTGACCGCTCGGAAAATGGCGACTACATCTACGGCAAAAAACGCCTGCGCGAAGTCGATCGCCGCATCCGCTTCCTGTCCAAGCGCCTGGAACACGCCGAAGTCGTCGATCCTGCCACGCGCGAGGACACCGACCAGGTGTTCTTCGGTGCCACCGTCACCGTCGCGGATCAGGACGGCCGCGAATCCACCTACGCCATCGTCGGCATCGACGAAGCCGACGCCGGACGCGGGCGCATCGCCTGGATTTCGCCGATGGCGCGCGCGCTGCTGAAGGCGCGCGAAGGCGATACCGTCAGCGTGCAAACGCCGGACGGACGGCGCGAGGTGGAAATCGTCGAGGTGCGCTATCAGGCCATCGATTGAGCCGCTTGCCTGCCGACAGCAGACTCAGTACAGCGCGCTTGCCAGCAGACGCCGGTAGCGGCTCACCAGATCGCCGCTGCCCAGCAGGTTGAATACCGACAACAGGGTCTTGCGACCGATGTCGTCGCCGAAGCCGCGATCGCGGCGGATGATTTCCAGCAGCTGATCCATCCCGGCCTCGTATTGCCCGGCGGCGACCAGCAGGTTGGCGAGCTTCAGCCGCGCCTCCAGATCGTTTTCGTTCGCCGCCACCCGCGCGCTCAGCGCCGCCTCGTCTTCGCCAGCCGCGCCCATGAACTGCAATCGGGCTTTTAATTGCGGCACGCGCGGGTCGGCATCGTCCGGAACGCCTGCAATCAGGCGGCGGGTTTCGTCGGCTTCGCCCAGGTCGAGCATGATTTCCGCGGCGTCGAGCCGCACGCCGACATGGGTGGGTGCGATTTTCGAAGCATCGGCCAGCTTCTGCAGCGCGGCAGACATATCGCCCGCAAGACGCAGTTCGGCGGCCTGTGCACGCAGTTCGTCTGCCGGGCTGGGAACCAGGCGATCGAGGAAGGCCCGCACCTCGCCTTCCGGCAGCGCGCCCGAAAATTCGTCGACCGGCTCGCCGTTGATGAAGGCCTTGACGCTGGGAATGCCGCGCACGCCGTAGCGCGCGGCAAGTTCCTGGTTGTCGTCGGAATTGATCTTGGCGAGCAGGAATTTGCCGTCGTATTCGGCGGCGAGTTTTTCCAGGATGGGTTTCAGCGACTTGCAGGGGCCGCACCACGGTGCCCAGAAATCGACCACCACCGGACGACGCATCGACTCATCGAGAACGGCTTGCTGAAAATCGGCGAGGCCGACGTCGAGGGAATGTTCAGTCATGGGAACTCCGCTTCAATCTTCCGGGTAGCCCCCACCCGGCTTAAATCAGACCAACTTAAATCTGCCTGGCCAGCTCGGCCGCCATGCCGGTATAGGATGCCGGTGTCATCTGTTTCAACCGCGCCTTCTCGGCGTCGGGTATAGACAGTCCGTCGATGAAGGCATGCAGTGTCTCGCGCGTCATGCCGGCCTTGCCGCGCGTGAGTTCCTTCAGCTGTTCGTAAGGGTTGGCCACGCCGTAGCGCCGCATCACGGTCTGGATCGGTTCGGCCAGCACTTCCCAGTTGGCGTCCAGGTCCGCCGCCAGCGCGGCCGGGTTGGCCTCCAGCTTGGACAGGCCGCGCAGGCAGGATTCGTAGGCCAGCAGGCTGTAGCCGAAGCCGACACCCATGTTTCTGAGCACGGTGGAATCGGTGAGGTCGCGCTGCCAGCGCGAGACCGGCAGCTTCTCGGCGAGATGCCGCAGCACCGCGTTGGCCAGACCCAGGTTGCCCTCGCTGTTCTCGAAATCGATCGGGTTGACCTTGTGCGGCATGGTGCTTGATCCAATCTCGCCCGCCTTGACCTTCTGCTTGAAATAGCCGACCGAGATATAGCCCCAGAGGTCGCGATTGAGGTCGATGAGGACGGTGTTGGCACGCGCCATGGCGTCGTACAGCTCGGCCATGGCATCGTGCGGCTCGATCTGGATGGTGTAGGGGTTGAAGGTGAGTCCCAGTTCCATCACGAACGCGCGCGCGAAGTGCTCCCAGTCGAGGTCTGGATAGGCCGACAGATGCGCGTTGTAGTTGCCGACCGCGCCATTGATCTTGCCCAGCAGTTCGATATCGCCGATGGCGATGTAGCAGCGGCGCAGGCGGTAAACGACGTTGGCGAGTTCCTTGCCGACGGTGGTGGGCGACGCCGGCTGGCCGTGGGTGCGCGACAGCATCGGCAGATCGGCCAGCGCGTGCGCCAGCTCGGTCAGGCGCGCAATCAGCTTTTCCAGCGCGGGCAGCAGCACGGCATCGCGTGCGCCCTTGAGCATCAAGGCATGCGACAGGTTGTTGATGTCTTCCGAGGTGCAGGCGAAGTGGATGAACTCGGACACTGCCGCGATTTCGGGACTGGCTTGCGACTTTTCCTTGAGGAAATACTCCACCGCTTTCACATCGTGATTGGTGGTCGCCTCGATGGTTTTGACGCGCTCGGCGTCGGCCACCGAAAAGGTGTCGGCGAGGCCGTCGAGCAGCGCGATGGCCGCGGCGGAAAACGCCGGCACTTCGGCAATCGCAGGTTCGGCCGCCAGCGCCTTCAGCCATTCGATCTCGACGATGACACGGTATTTGATCAGCGCATACTCGCTGAAAAAGTCGCGCAACGGCGCGGTCTTGCTGCCGTAGCGGCCATCAAGCGGAGATAGGGCAGTGAGTGCGGTCAGTTCCATCGTGTCATCCGGTTTGATTGTTCATTCAGTTAAACGGTGCGCCGATCACGCACGGCCTGCGCCAGGGTGCCGCTGTCCACATATTCCAGTTCGCCACCCACCGGCACCCCGCGCGCCAGCCGGCTGACCCTGATGCCGCGCGCCTTCAGCAGTTCGCCGATGGTGTGCGCGGTGGCCTCGCCTTCCGGGGTGAAGTTGGTCGCCAGGATCACTTCCTCGACCACGCCGTCGAGCGCACGGCTAATCAGGCGGTCGAGATGAATCTCGCGTGGGCCGATACCGTCGAGCGGGGAGAGCCGGCCCATCAGCACGAAATACAGGCCGCTGTAGCTTTGCGTGGCTTCCATCATATTGAAGTCGGTGGGCATTTCGACCACCGCCAGCTGCCGCTTGTCGCGGCGCGGGCTGGTGCAGACTTCGCACACTTCCGCCTCGGAAAAATTATTGCACAGGCGGCAGTGATGCAGATGCGTCAGCGCATGGTTGAGCGCCCCGGCGAGCTGTTCGGCGCCGTGGCGGTCGCGCTGCAACAGATGGTAGGCCATGCGCGCCGCCGACTTGGGGCCGACCCCGGGCAGCACGCGCAGGGCGCCAATCAGATTTTCCAGCGCGGCAGGTTGCACGGCTCAGAACGGCAGCTTCATCCCCGGCGGAATCGGCAGGCCGGCGGTCACGCTGCCCATCTTTTCCTGCACGGTGGACTCGACCTTGCGCACCGCATCGTTCACCGCGGCGGCCACCAGGTCCTCCAGCATTTCCTTGTCGTCCGCCATCAGGCCGGGATCGATCGTGACACGGCGCACATCGTATTTGCAGGTCATCACCACCTTGACCATGCCGGCGCCGCTCTGCCCCTCGATTTCGATATCAGCAAGCTTGGCCTGCATCTTGGCCATGTTTTCCTGCACCTGCTGGAACTGCTTCATCATGTTGCCGATGCCGCCCTTCATCATGTTGATTCTCCTAGTGGCTGTATGGTGCCTAATGGCTGTATTGAAGTCGCGTCGATCTGGCCGCCCAACTGGTCGACCAGCTCGCGCACGAAAGGATCCGATTCGATGGCGGCCACGGCCTCGGCCTGGCGCGCGTCCTTGATGCGCGTGCGCACCTGCTGCGGCGTCTGCTCGCCAGCGGCGCCGATCTCGAACGTCACGTTGAGTGCTGCTCCAAATTTGTCGCGCAGAGACGCCACCAGCTTGTCCTGATAGGTGCGGTCGAGCAGATGCTTGTGCGCTTCACCCACGCGCAGCGTCACCGCATCGCCCGCCTGCGACACCAACTCGCAGTGATCGGCGAGCATTTTGGCCATGCCGCCGAGGCGCAATCCGGCGACGACGGCAAGCCAGTCCCAGGCCGCGCGCGGCGCGGGTTCGCGGGCAACCAGCGGAGGGGCAGAGGGTGCAAACGGCTCAGGTGTCGCGACCGACTCGGGTAAAGCAGTCTCGGCAGCCGGCGCAGCGCTCGGGACGGGCATGGCGGGCGGCGGCTCGGATGCGGCGGCACGCGGCGTCGGCTCGGCACGCGCGATGGGCGCCGCACGCAGCGGCGCGGGGCGATCCGTCGCGGCTGCCCTAAAGGACTCCGATCCACTACGCGCTTCAACGCGTGTGGAACCGTATGTGCCCGGCATGCTGTTCCCTGAGCCAGGGGCGAACGCCAGCATGCGCAGCAGTGTCATGCAAAACCCGGAAAACTCGTCCGGCGCATACGGCAGGTCGCGGCGGCCATTCAGCGCGATCTGGTAATACAGCTGCGCCGTTTCGGCATCCAGCTGCGCAGCCACAACCTGCATGCGCTCGGCGTCGTCGGCGGTTTCCACCGCACCCGGCGCGTGCAGCAGCAAGGCCAGTTGGGTGAGCAGGTTGCCCAGGTCCTGCAGGGTGGCGTCGAACGCAATGCCGCGCTCGGCCAGTTGCCGGGCCTGGTCGAGCAGCGCATCGCCGTTGTGCGCCGCCAGCGCATCGAGTAGATCGAACAGATAGTCGCGCCGAACCGTGCCGAGCATGGCCTCCACTGCAGCCACCTCCACCTTGCCGCCGCCATAGGCAATCGCCTGGTCGGCCAGCGACAGCGCGTCGCGCATGCTGCC
>DATMWS010000210.1:0-2633 GCA_035562135.1 Thiobacillus sp.
AGCTTCCTTAGTGCCGAAACCAATCAGTGGTGCCAGCGGCAACGGTCGGCATACGCCATGCGCTCTTTCACTTCCTCTCGCAGCTTCTGCTGCTGCGTCGGCGTAAGACTGTCGTAGAAGTCGCCCATGGCGGCGATCATCTCCGGCGCGTGGTCGTTGATGTCGCGGGTGGTTTGCTGCACAAGACCAAGGGCACGCGCCCGGTCGAGCTTCGGTTGATCCAGCAGCGCCAGCACCTCCTTCTGCTTCTCGTCATGTTTGGCACGCATGGTATCGCGACCCTTGCGCAGGGTCTCGGAGACGGCATTCAGCTTGGCTGTCTGCGCCTCGTTGAGGTTCAGCTCCTTGCCAAGCTTCTCGATATGCCGCACGGCATAATCCCCCGGCTCGTGATGGCGGTAACCATGCCCACAGCCGGCGACGGCCACGGCGATACCCACGGCGCCGAGAATGGCGACAATGTATCGGGTTCGGTTTTTCATTGATCTGACTCCTCGTTTGGTTGATGGGGTACGACGAGGATCAGACTAGGCGGCCGCCGGCGCGGGCGCTTCTCGGGCAGGTAACGAAATGTTTCGAAATGTAACAGTCATTCCGCCCGTTTTTGTCGCTCGAGCGCGTGACCGGTCAATAGCTCTGTAATTTAGTCACTGAACTGCCCCGGCCGCTGACGGTAGTCTGGCGATGCTTCAACCCAATCTGACTATCGGAGGTAATTGGTATGACTTGCAACGTAGGAAAAACGGAGCGCGTGATTCGCGTACTGGCCGGGCTTGGGATTCTGAGCCTTGTGTTTATCGGGCCCCAGACCGCGTGGGGCTGGATCGGCGCGGTACCGCTGTTAACGGGGCTCATCGGTTACTGCCCGGCCTACAGCCTGATCGGTTTCAATACCTGCAAAACATCCTGAGCATACGATGCTCCCCTGCGCACCGGTAAAATCGTGGTGCGCAGGGGCGCTTATTGGTTAAAGGGGCGGAGGGATTAAAGTTTAATCCCTCTGATAATCCTCTAGCCAGCCTCCTGAGTGGTTGGCGCCGGTGTGAGTACACTGGCGTTGCTTGTTCAACCCAACCCAGGAGGCTGTCATGGCACTGTACTGCGGAATTGACCTGCATTCCAACAACCACGTGGTCGTGATCATCGATGACGATGATCGCCGGCTCGTGGAGAAACGGTTACCCAACGAGCTTTCCTCGACACTCAAACTGCTCGAACCCTACCGCGAGCAACTCGCGGGCGTCGTCGTGGAGTCCACCTTCAACTGGTACTGGCTGGTCGATGGATTGATGGACGCGGGCTATTCGGTAAAGCTCGCCAACACCGCCGCGATCCAGCAATACCAGGGCCTGAAGCACACCGAAGACCGCTACGACGCCTTTTTTCTCGCGCATCTCCTACGACTCGGGATCCTGCCCACTGGCTACATTTACCCCCGTGCGCAGCGGGCGGTGCGCGACCTCCTGCGCCGGCGACTGCAGCTCGTCCACACCCGTGCCCAGCAGCTCATCACCGTGCAAAGCCAGATCTGGCGCTCGACCGGTATCCGGGTGCCGTCGAACACCATCCGTCAGGAGAACTTTGCACCAGCCTTGCCCGATGCCTACGAGAAGCTCGCGGCCGAGAGCCACCTCGCCGTGCTGCGCACCGTGGCGCAGGAGGTTGAGCGCCTGGAAGCAGCGGCCTTGAAGGCGGTGCAGCTTCGGCCCGAGTTCACGATACTCAAGACCATCAAGGGGGTGGGCCCGATCCTCGGCCTCACCATCATGCTTGAGACCGGCGATATCCATCGCTTCCCGAGCGTGGGCGATTACAGCTCCTACTGCCGCCTGGTCAAGGCCGAACGACTCAGTAACGGCAAGAAGAAAGGCGCCGGCAACGCCAAGGCTGGCAACAAGTACTTGTCGTGGGCGTTTGCCGAGGCCGCGCACTTCTGTGTGCGCTGGGAGCCCGTGGCCAAGCGCTTCTACGAGCGCAAACGGCAAAAGACCAACGGCATCGTGGCGATCCGCGCCACCGCGCACAAGTTGGCGCGGGCCAGTTACTACATGCTGAAGGACCAAACGCCGTTCGACGCGCAACGGCTGTTTGCGTAAGGTCTGGCGGCCCGGGTGAGCCCCAGAAAGGGGATGGCGTAAACCACCGACACTCTGATTGGACACCCGGGTGCGCCATCGTGTTTGCCATTCGCCCACACCGCGAACCACTCAAGGGGTGGACGGTCGACAGACTGAGCCACAGACTCTGTGATCAACGTTTTGGACACGGTGTGGAACTGAGTATTTTGTGGGGCGCGCAAGCGCCAGGGGCAAACGGATAACGCCGTACCGTGTGCCTTGATCCCGATGGGTGACTGATGCGGGTGGGCTGTCTCCGACGTCAACAACAGAAAGACCAGGCGCGAACGAGGCGAAACGATGGTGACGTTTCAAGGACTGCCAACGTGGTTGGCGGGAAAACTATTGTTCACTTGCGGGGGGCTGGCTAATGGGCGTCCCCTTTCGTCGCTTTCGTCTCCCTTGATCCTTGATCCGGGCGAGACTCATGGCACGCCTGCCGATATATCTGCGAGATCCCATACGCGCACGGTGGCGTCGTCGCTGGTCGTTGCCAGGAAGCGCTCGTTCGGCGAT
>DATMWS010000211.1:0-9207 GCA_035562135.1 Thiobacillus sp.
ATGTTGGACAGCCCCTGACCGATGAATTCCTGGTTGCTGTCGATGCGCTGGTCGGACTTGGCCGCGACCGAACGCGCGATCGCCACTGCCTCGGTCAGCGCCAGAATCGCGATGATGGTGGCGGGAAACAGGGTCTGCTGGATGGCGCTGAGCGAGAAGTCCGGCAGCGACAGCGGTGGGAACAATGCCACCAGCGCGCCGACGGTGCGGATGCCGGTCTGCTCGCTGCCGTATTCGGCGTTGAGGAAGGCCGCCACCACGCCGCCCGCCACCATGGCGACGATCATGTAAGGCAGCTTCTGCAGATAGCGCTTGGCGAGGATGCCCGACACCAGCGTGACCACGCCCACCGTCAGCACCCAAGGCTGGATGTCCGTGAGGTGGTTGCCGAACTGAATCAGCACTTCGTGGAAGTGCGCGCCGCGCGGCATCTCCAGGCCGAAGAAATTCTTGATCTGGCTGGCGGCGATGAGGATGGCCGCGCCCGCGGTGAAGCCGATGATGACCGTGTGCGAGATGAAGTTGACCAGCATGCCCAGCCGCGCCAGACCCATCGCCAGCTGGATCAGGCCGGCCAGCAGGGTCAGCGTGAGCACCAGGCCGATGAACTGCGGGCTGCCGGGCTCGGCCAGCGGGCTGATCGAGGCAAACACCACAATCGAGATCGCGGTCGTCGGCCCCGACACCAGATGCCAGCTCGATCCCCACAGCGCCGCGACGATGGCAGGCACCATCGCCGCATATAAACCGTATTCGGGTGGCAGTCCGGCAATGGTGGCAAACGCCACCGCCTGTGGCAGCACGATGAGCGCACCGGTAAGCGCGGCGATGGTGTCGGCCTTGAAGGTTTGCGGCGTGACGTTGGGCCACCAGCGTAGACATGGCAACAGGCGGTATAGCCAGAGCGGGCAGGCCTTGAGATCGATCACGCAAACTCCAGAAGTATATTAGTGAATAGTATTATAACCCGTTGGTATAAAAGGATTTTTGCTTCGGGTTGCGTTCACCAATCGGGCTGTCCGGCTTTATAATCCGGAGCAAACCCTGCGTCAGACGGGGTCTCAACGACAACACAACCAGAGAGAGCGAGGAAGATGAAAACCACCACGATGACGCTGTGCGCGTCCGTGCTGATGGTGTTGGCCGTGCCGGTACAGGCAGCGGGCGACCCCAAGGCCGGACAACTCAAAACCTCAATGTGTGCCGGCTGCCACGGCATTCCCGGCTGGCGCACCGCCTATCCCAGCGTATACAGCGTTCCCAAGCTGGGCGGACAGCATGCCGATTATCTGGTCGCGGCGCTCAAAGCCTATAAGAGTGGCGAACGCAGCCATCCCAGCATGGTGGGCATTGCGGGCAGCCTGTCCGAGCAGGACATGGAAGATCTCGCGGCGTATTACGCGTCGTCCTACACCGGCCCTGCCAAATAACAACCGAGGACAGCACCATGAAAAAAACATTGTTCATCCTCGCTGCGGTCGCACTGGGTTTTTCCCTGCCGGTTCACGCCACGGGCAACTATGAAGCGGGCAAGGCCAAGTCGACCACCTGCGCCGCCTGTCACGGCGCGGACGGCGTCAGTTCCGTGCCCTCCTTCCCCAAGCTGGCGGGCCAGCAGCGCGACTATCTTTATCACTCACTCAAGGATTACAAGTCGGGCAAGCGCAAAAACCCCATCATGGCTGGCCAGGTACAAACCCTGTCCGATGCGGACATGCTTGATCTGGCGCTGTATTTCTCCAAACAAAAAGGGCTGACCCTGAAGTATTGATTTGAGGGTGCGTAAAGAAAACGGTCGGCCTGGCCGGCGACATCTGCCCGCGGCCAGGGGCGCTTGAAGGAAACCAGCCAAGCTGGGGTTTTCGCGCGCGCTGTATCCTAAGTCGAATCTACCCAAGGGCAAGCTCCCCAGCATGGGGGGCAACCGGCGACGGCAGTCTGGGTGAGGCGCTGGATTTTTTCCGGAGTCTGTTAGTATTTATGAATATTGCTATATTTTTATCTTGATATATTGAGTTTCATGTCCGAAAATGAAACTGAAGTTTGTTTCAGAAAACGCGAAGACGTGCAGCATCGGTTCATGCGTGTTCCCTGACCGACGCGTCCGCATTTAAACCGCTAAGGAGAAGAGCAATGTGGAAAGTTCTAGGTGGCGTGGTACTGGGTTTGTTACTAACCATGGGTCTGGCCTATAGCATGATGAGCAGCCTGATGTTCACGGAAACCGAGAGTCCGTTCGGCGTGGAGGAAACGGTGGCGCGCATCCAGCACAACATCCAGAAAACCGGCAACGGCTGGGAGCTTTCCGGCCTGCGCAATCCGGCGAAGGCGGTGCAGCGGGACGGCGGCAACGTGCTGCCGGTGATGATGGTCGAGGCGTGCAGCACAAAGTACTCCGGGCCCATTCTCAAGGATGATACGGTGCGCTTCCTGTCCATCCTGATGCCCTGCAAGATTACCGTGTACAAGAAGAACGACGGCAAGACCTACATCGGCAACATGAACGCCGGCCTGATGGGCAGGATGTTCGGCCCGATGGTCGGTGACGTCATGGGCAAGGTGGCGGAAGACCAGAAGAAATTCCTCACCTTTGATCCCAGCACGCCAGCGCCGCCGATGATTCTGCCAACCGCCGGTGGCGCCGCGCAGGGTGGCGGCGGTGGTGGCGGTTGCTGATGGCGGCCGCGTGTACAAAGTGATACCGAAACCCCGCAGCGGAGGCGATATGCTGAAAATACTAGGAAATGCGCTGCTGGCGCTGTGCGTGATGGTCACGCCGGCGCTTGCCACCAGCGACCCCGAGGCCAGCACGGCAGTGGCCGCGAGGACCTCTAAATCCACCGCCGACCACGGTGCCTTCAAGATTCTGCAGCAGGATTTCAAGAGCGGGCCCGAGGTAACCAAGGCCTGCCTGAGCTGCCATACCGAGGCGGCCAAGCAGGTGCACAAGACCAAGCACTGGACCTGGGAGTTCATGAACCCGGAGACGAAACAGCGCCTGGGCAAGAAGAACGTCATCAACAACTTCTGTACCGCAGTACCGTCGAATTACGAGTTCTGCACCGCCTGCCACGTCGGCTACGGCTGGAAGGACAAGAATTACGATTTCACCTCGGAGACCAACGTCGATTGCCTGGCCTGCCACGACACCACACTCACCTACCGCAAGCTGCCCGGTCTTGCCGGCCACCCGACCTATAAGGACGTCGAGTTTCCAGCCGGATCCGGCAAGATCGTCAAGGCGCCGGACCTGAAAAATGTGGCGCAGAAAGTCGGCAAGACCAGCCGCGATACCTGCGGCGCCTGCCACTTCTACGGCGGCGGCGGCGACGCGGTGAAGCACGGCGATCTCGACAGCTCGCTGAAAAATCCCGGCAAGTACCTCGACGTGCACATGGCCAAGGACGGCCTCAACTTCACCTGCGGCACCTGCCACGTGACTTCCGGCCATGATGTGCCGGGCAGTCGTTACGCCGTGACGGTGGCAGAAGGCAAGAACGCCGATGTACAGCGCATGCATATGCGCGGCCGCGAGGAGGGCAACCCCGCCACCTGCGAGTCGTGCCACAGCGGCAAGCCGCATCCGGGCAAGAAAGGTGTGCGCCTTAACGCGCATACCGACAAGCTGGCCTGTCAGACATGCCACGTCCCCGAGTTCGCGCGCGCACAGCCGACCAAGATGATGTGGGACTGGTCCACCGCCGGAAAGCTGGACAAGGACGGCAAGCCGTTCAAGCTGAAGGATTCGGCCGGCCATGATTCCTACGACAGCAAGAAGGGCGATTTCCGCTACGAATCCAACGTCATCCCGGAGTACATCTGGTTCAACGGCAAGATCGATTACACGCTGCGCGAGACCAAGCTGGACCCGAGCAAGGTGATCGAGATCAACCACTTCAATGGCGCGCCCAACGATGGCAAGTCGAAGATCTGGCCGATCAAGCGCTTCGTCGGGAAGCAGCCGTACGACATCGGCAACAACCAGCTGCTGGTGTTCCACACCTACGGCAAGGACGACAGCGCCCTGTGGTCGAACTTCAAGTGGGACAAGGCAATTGAGTTCGGCATGAAGGAAATCGGCGCCGAGTACAGCGGCAAGTATGCCTTCGTCAGCACCGAGATGTCCTGGCCGATCACCCACATGGTGGCGCCCAAGCAGGACGCCCTGGCGTGCGCGCAGTGCCATGCCGCACCGGGGCGCCTGGACAAGGTGCCTGGACTTTACATGCCCGGTCGCCACGCCAATCCGCTGCTGGACACACTGGGCTGGGGGATCGCTGGCTTCGCCTTCCTGGGCGTCGTCGTGCACGGTGCCGGCCGCATTTACTCCAACCGCAAAGGAGAAAAGAAATGAGCGAGCGCATCTACGTCTTCAAACGCTTCGAGCGCTTCTGGCACTGGGCTCAAGCCGCGCTGATCATCACCCTGATGCTGAGCGGCTTCGAGGTGCACGGTAGTTACAAGCTGTTCGGTTTCGAGAAGGCGGTGAACATCCATACCATTTCCGCCTGGTCGCTCGTCGTCCTATGGGTGTTCGCCGTGTTCTGGCATTTCACGACTGGCGAGTGGAAGCAATACATCCCGACGATGGACAAGGTGGGTGCCATGTTCAAGTACTACCTGACGGGCATCTTCACGCACGCTCCGCACCCGTTCAAGCAGACCGTGCTGAAGAAGCACAACCCGCTGCAACGCTTGGCCTACCTCGGCTTCTGGCTCGTGATGTCGCCGCTGATCTGGTTTACCGGCTGGTTCTATCTGTTCTACGACAAGTGGGCGGCGTTGGGCCTTGATGCCTATCTATCGCTGCAGTGGGTGGCGTTCTTCCATACGCTGGGCGCGTTCATGATCCTGATCTTCTTCATCGCCCACGTGTATCTGGCCACCGCCGGACACACGCCGACGTCGCACATCAAGGCGATGATCACGGGCTGGGAAGAGGGGGACTAAGACGCTAGGAATCCATAAGCCTGCGCCGGGCGACCGCGCGCAGGCTGTCTCCCTGCCGGAGGGTCCGCATCCCGCGCCGATGCTGGCCATGGTGCGCGAACTGCGCGACTAACCCGCCCTGCGGGCGTTGGAAATCACCGAGTTCAATCCAGATTACGATGTCGACTGCCCTACGGCGCGGGTCGCCGCCCCCGTGCGCTCGTGCCGGATGAGGCAGTTCGTCGGGTTTTTTGTGCCCGACTACTTGTGTGACAACAGATCCCTTAGAAACGGTTCGTACTCCGTCCAGTCGCGCGCCGAGCCGAGCAGGCTGAACACCACCACACCATTGCGGTCGAGCACGTAGGTGGCGGGAAACACCGGCGCGATGTCGCGGTCGGCGATGGCGCGGCCGTCGGCGAGGCGGAACTGATTATCGCGCTGATCCCGCACGCCGGAATCGTGCAAGGCGAGCGAGAGCTTGCGCTGTCGCAGCCATTGCCGCGCGGTCGCCGCCGATTCGCGTGCCTGCGTGTAGACGAAGACGATGTCGTTGCGGCCCTTGAAGGCGCTTTGCAGGCTTTCGAATTGCGGTAGTTCGTGCACGCAGGTGGGACACCAGGAGCCCCAGAAATGCAGCACCACCACCTTGCTGCGCTGGCCGGACAGGCGCCAGGGCTTGCCGTTGGGCGCGCTCAGGACCAGGTCGGGAAAGCGCTCGCCGCGTAGGGTGCCGGTCGGCGCCCTGGCCGCCGTGGCGGCGCTGAGGTAGGGGCGCCAGAGCGTGGGCCAGGCGCGCACGTCGAACACCACGCGCTTGTCGACCGCGTAGGGCACGCAGGTCTGCCGCGCATGCTGACTGCAGGTGGCATGCGCCTGCGCCTGCGCCATCTCCGGCGTCGCCGCGTCCTGGCTCCAGCCCCAGCCGCCACCGGGGGCGATGGCGAAGGCGCGGTGCGGCTCGGCGGCGAGAAACTCTCGGTAGGCGGCCTGGCCGCGGGCATCGAGATGCGGGATGGCCGCACTGTCGGCGAGTTTGGCGGCGCGCGGCTCGGCGCTGAAGGCGGCAGCGATCAGCGCCAGCATGGCGGCGACATAGGGCAGCGACGAACGCATCCTCGGCGGCGAGGCGGTCTGCTTGTCGATCGGGCTTGTTTGCATGGCGATTCCCGCTGTCATTGATAGATGTCCCATGGCGTCTTCGAAACGGAATGCTCGAATTCTACGAGAGCAAGCGCCCGGCGCGATGGCGCACGTGATTTCCGGCAGCAACTATGGCGCCAACATGGGCGACGACACGGTGTATTCCGGCACGGCAGGCACCACCATCAATGGCTTCCTGCGCGGCATTCCCTGGATGGCGATTTCGCGCCGCCGGCGCGCTCGCCGCGCGCAATGTCACTTTCGGGCGCATCGAAGGCGCGGCTCACAACGCCGCCAGGGTCTTGATGTGCGCCGCCACGCTGCGCCCCAAGGAACTGAGGTCGTAGCCGCCTTCGAGCACCGAGACGATGCGGCCTTCGGCATGGCGCGCGGCTACCCCCATGACCTGCTCCGTGATCCAGACGTAATCCGCCTCCACCAGGCCGAACTGCGCCATGTCGTCTTCGCGATGCCCATCGAAGCCGGCGGAGAAGAACAGCATCTGCGGACGGTGCGCTTCCAGGCGTGGCATGATTTGTGCGGTGAAGGCTTCGCGGTAGGGGCTGCCGGTGGTGCCTGCGGGCAGCGGTACGTTGACGATGTGCTCGCTGGCGGTGTCCGCGCCGCAGTGAGGATAGAAGGGATGCTGGAAGGTGGAGCAGAGCATCACGCGCGGATCGTCCTTGAAGATGTCCTCGGTGCCGTTGCCGTGGTGCACATCGAAGTCGACGATGGCGACCCGTGCGAGGCCGTGCGCCTCCAGGGCCTGCGCAGCCGCCACGGCGACATTGTTGAAGAAGCAGAAGCCCATGGCCTGGTTGCGAGTAGCGTGGTGGCCGGGCGGGCGGCAGGCGACGAAGGCGTTGGCCACCTCGCCGCGCACGGCCATGTCCACCGCCATCACCGCGCCGCCGGCGGCATGATAGGCAGCTTCCAGGGTGTGCGGGTTCATGCTGGTGTCGGGATCGAGCGCGTGGAAACCTTCGGAGGGCGAGGCGGCTTCGATGGTGTCGATATAGGCGGCGTCATGCACGCGCAGCAACTGGCTGCGATGCACCCGCGGGGCTTCGTGATGCGCCAGGAAATCGAACAGGTGGGCGGCGTGCAGCCGGTCGTCGATGGCGCGCAGGCGCGCGGGACTTTCCGGATGCCAGTTGCCCATGTCGTGCAGGAGGTAGCTGGGGTGGGTGATGTAGGCGGTATGCATGGTCGCGGAAAGAAAATTGAATGCACCAACTATAGCCCGGCAGGATGGCGCCGTAACAGGGGATGGCCTAGCATAGGCTGTCTCTGATCCGATCGGCTTTCCGCAATCCGTCCCCTTGCAAACCATGCCCCAACACTATCTGCACCCCCTGTTTAACGCCCGCTCGGTGGCGGTCTTCGGTGCCAGCGAACGCGAGGATTCGGTCGCCGGCATCCTGTTCCGCAACCTGCGCAATGCCGGCTACAGCGGCGAGGTCTATCCGGTCAATCCCAAGCACGAGACGGTGTTCGGCGCGCGCTGCTACGCTTCGGCCAGCGAATTGCCGGCGGCCCCGGAACTGGCGCTGATCGCCACGCCGGCGCCAACCGTGGCGCAGGTCATGGAGGAATGCGGACAGCGTGGCATCCGCCATGCCATCGTGCTGTCTGCCGGCTTTCGCGAGGTGGGCCCGCAGGGTGCGGCGCTGGAAGACAGCGTGAAGGCGGTGGCCAAAAAACACGGCATCCGCTTTATCGGCCCCAACTGTCTGGGCATCCAGCGGCCGTCCATCGGGCTCAATGCCACCTTCAGCCAGGGCGCGACCCTGTCCGGCGACCTCGCGCTGGTGTCGCAGTCCGGCGCAATCTGCACCGCCATGCTGGACTGGGCGGAAACCAATGGCATCGGCTTTTCCAGCGTGATCTCCACCGGCGCGTCGGCCGATCTGGATTTCGGCGAGATCCTCGACTACCTCGCCTTTGACACCCAGACCCGCGGCATCCTGCTCTACATCGAGGGCATTCGCGACGCGCGCCGCTTCATGAGTGCATTGCGTGCGACGTCCCGCTTCAAGCCCATCGTCATGGTCAAGGTGGGGCGCCACGCGACGGGGGCCAAGGCGGTGCAGTCGCACACCGGCGCGCTCGTCGGATCGGACGCGGTGTTCGATGCACTGGTGCGGCGCGCCGGCGTGGTGCGGGTCAACACCATCCTGCAGCTGTTCGCCTCGGCGCGGGCGCTGTCCACCCACATCAAGCCCAGCGGAAACCGCCTCGCCATCGTCACCAACGGCGGCGGCCCCGGCGTCATGGCGACCGATCTCGCGGTGGATCTGGGCGTGCGCATGGCCGAGCTGTCACCGGCGACGATCGCGACGCTCAACGGTGTGTTGCCGCCCAACTGGTCGCAGGCCAATCCGCTCGACATCATCGGCGACGCCACCGCCGAGCGGTATCGCGCGGCGGTGGACGCCTGCCTGCGTGACGACAACGTCGACGGCGTGCTGGCGATGCTGACGCCACAGGCGATGACGCGGCCATCCGAAGCGGCGCAGGCCGTGATCGAGGTGGCGAAGACCTCCAGCAAGCCGGTGCTGACCTGCTGGATGGGCGAGGCGCAGGTGCATGAGGGTCGGCGCCTGTTCAAGCAGGCCGGGATTCCCTACTTCACCACGCCGGAACCGGCGGTCGAGGTGTTCTCCTTCCTCTCCGCCTTTTACGAGAACCAGCGCCTGCTGATGCAGACGCCGGGGCCGCTGTCGCAGCAGGCCGAGCCGGACGTGGAAGGCGCGCGCCTGATCATCGAGAGCGCCCTGGCGCACGGCCGCCACCTGCTGAACGAGGTGGAATCGAAGGCGCTGCTGGCGGCTTTCCACATCCCGATCGCGCAGACCCTGATCGCGCGCGATCCGATGGAAGCGATGCTGATGGCGCAGCAGATGGGCTTCCCGGTGGCGATGAAGATCAACTCGCCGGACATCACCCACAAGTCCGACGTCAACGGCGTGCGCCTCGGCTTGTCGAGCGGCCAGGCGGTGCGCGCCGCCTTCGGCGAGATGCTGGCCGACGTCAAGCGTCTGCGCCCCGACGCCACCCTCGACGGCATCGTGGTCGAGCCCATGGCGGCCCGTCCGCACGCGCGCGAGGTGCTGCTGGGCATGACCTCGGACC
>DATMWS010000212.1:0-2559 GCA_035562135.1 Thiobacillus sp.
GGGTCGACTGCAGCGGGGTCGACCGGTATGGCGGCAGGCGCGACGGGCGCGACGGGCGCGACGGGCGCCGCGACGTTGGCAGGGGGGGTGACAGCCGCCGGCGGCTGCAGGGCGAAGTAGAGATAAATGCCGTAGCTCAGCGCGATCAGCGCGGCCAGCAGGGCGGTGAGCGGCACCAGCGAGAGTTGCGGCCAGCGGAAAGCCGGTGCGCGGCGTGGCTCGGGGGTGAGTCCGCTGCTGCCGAACAGCAGGCCCGGCGGCTCCACCCATTCGTGTGCCTGGACCGTGCCGGATGCGGCCACGGGCTCCAGTTCGAGGTCGTCCTCGATCCGGCTGGCGGGCCCAGACTTGTCCGAGCCGGGCTTGTCCGCATTGGCAGCCTCGGCCTGCTTCAGTGCTTTAAGCAGCAGGCTCAAGGGCTGCTCCGTGCGCTGCTGGGAAGCAGACGCTGGAACTGACGCAGTTCATCGCTTTCCAGTGTGGGATTGGACACCACGATAGGCCGCAGAAAGATCACCAGTTCGGTCTGGCTGCTGATGCGTTCGTGCTGGCCGAACACGGCGCCGATGCCTTCGGGACGCGACAAGCCCGGCAGGCCATCGCGCGCGTTGTTGCTGTCGTCCTGGATCAGTCCGCCGAGGATGACGGTCTGGCCGCTGCGTATTTGCAGCAGCGATTCCATTTCGCGCACCTGGATAACCGGGACTTTATTGCTGATGTTAAGCCCACCCTGCTTCAACAGCGGGCTGGGATCTTCCACATCGCCGACCTTGCGCGTGATGGTGGGGCGTACTGTGAGGGAGACTAAACCATTCTCGCCGACCTGAGGGGTCACGCTCATGACCACACCCACGGGAACCGTGTGCGCTTCTGTTTTGACTGTTGATGGCAGCACAAGCCCAGAAGCGGTGACGGTTCCCTCTGCCACATCGATGGAAAAATACACCAGGTTGTTGACCACTTTGAGCAGCGCGGTCTGGTTGTTCAGCGCCATCAACTTGGGGCTCGACAACACCTTGGTGTTGCCATAGGACTCAAGTAGGTCAATCGTCGCCTTGAAATCCCATTTGTCATTGTTGGTGTAGGCAATGTTGAGGAATGGCGACAGAGCATTGGCCAGATTGGATCCTCCGACGCCTGCGCCTACGGTGTTGACCGTCCATCCGGTGACACCTGAAGCCAAACTTTGCCAGTTGATTCCAGCTCGGTACTGATCCTTGAGGCTGACCTCGACAATCGTTGCCTCGATCAGCACCTGACGCTGCGCGGACTGCATCACGCGGTCGAGATACTGCTGCACCAGTTCCTGCTGCTTGGCGGTGCCCAGCACAGTGACGGTACCCGCCACCGGGTTGATCGCGACATCGTTTTTACCGTCGCTCGCCGGCTGATTGGCGAAGGCGGCGGTAAACAGGTTGGCCGCCCCCGCGCCGGCCTTGCTGGCGGCCTCGGCCTGTGACACGCGTTCGGCGCGCGCGGTCTTCTCGGCATCGAGCCGGGCGGCGCGTTCTTCGTTGCTTTGCATGACCGCGCGGGTGCCGGCGAGGATGGTGCGGATGTTGTCTGCGAGCACGGTCCACAGGTCGTTGTTGGACTGGCTGGTCACGGTGGTGGTGGAGGAGTTCCCCGTTGCGGCCGCTCCGCCGCCGCCAGCACCGGCGCTGCCGCCGGTGCTGGCGATTTGCGCCGCCACGCCGACGCTGGAGGTGGTGTTGCGGATGACGTTGACGTAATTGACCGTATAGGTTTTGACGTAAGGCGTGTCGGGCATGATCGACACCGTGCGGCCGTTCATTTCGTAGCGCAGGTTGGCCTGCCGCGCGATGCGGTCGAGGATGGCGGGCAGCGGCTCCTGCACGGCGTTGAGCGAGACGTTTCCGGAAATCCCCGGATGCAGGTCGATGTTGTATTGCGTGTCGCGTGCGATGGAAAACAGCAGGTCTTTCACCGGCACGTCGTTGACCACCACGGTGTAGGTCGGCACCGGCGCGCTCGGCTTGGGCGGGGCCAGTGCAGGCGCTGCCTTCACCGGTGCGGGCGGTGGGGCGATCGGCACGGCTGGCTGGGTGGGTTGGCCGATGTGGCCGGGCGAGGTGTCAAACGCCCGTGGGGGCACGCAGCCACCCAGCAGCACGAGGCTGGTCAGCGCCAGGCCCGTCAATACGGAGCGTTTCAACACAGCGTTCATTAACGAGCCCTTATCCTGTTGGTAAGACTACGGTGCGCATTTTGCCGACCGTGCGTAAAAACGGGGCGCTACCCGGCGAGGCAGGCAGCGTGCGCATTATCTCCATTGCCGCGTCACGGCTGGGAAACTCGCCTGCGAGGATCATCCAGGCGGGTGCGCCCTGGCTCAGGCCGTGCAATACCCGCACCGGTTGCGGGGTGGCGGTATTCAAGCTCCCCAGTAATACGGCTGCCTGAACGGCTTCTTTAGCCGAGGCGACCTGGATGACGTGGGTGCCGGGCGCAGCGGTAGCGAGCCAGCGCTGGGTTTGTTTGGCCAGTATGGTGACGTCGGCGGCAGTAGGGGCGGCGGACGGCCGAGCGGTCTGGGGT
>DATMWS010000213.1:0-21324 GCA_035562135.1 Thiobacillus sp.
GAGGGTTTCCCCTCGCCGCTTTGGTTTTGTCTGCTAACGCAATCAGGCCGCGTTGGCGTACTGCGCCTTGGCTTGGCGCGCCGCCGCGATCTCGTCGGGGCCGTAGGCCTTGCCGGACCACAGCATTTCGTAGGCGATTTCTTCATTGCCGTTTACACACAGGTCCAGTACTTTCTGGAACAGCGGCTGGAAGGTTTCGGAACGGTGCGAATTTTCGTGGTTTTCGAAGGTGTTCCAGAAGGTCACGATTAGCGCCTCCTTGCCCTTCATCGGGCTTTCGACTGCCTGACCGATGGTCGAGCCTTCGTTCGACACCTGACCCGAGTTCAGCGCGACGAAGCCGCCGACGAAGCCGGTGTCGGAATGGTAAGTCTTGACGTTTTCGCACAGGAACGCCACCCGTTCCTGCAAGTCATCCACCGTGTATTCCGGTTTCAGCACCACCCGGTTAATGGTCACGATACCGTCGGTCGGAAAATTAGCGATTAGTCCACTCATGGTTTATCTCCTGCTGGAAAGGGTTGAACAGGGCTCCAGTGTATATACCCGAGTGTATTAGTCAACTATTATATTTAATCCTTTAATGCAGGCATCAACCATTTGAATACATGAAGAGGCGAAGCGACCATTTATATTTCAGCGGGTTACGAATGACTATTCAGTCCGGTCAGACGTAGCGCTTTTGCTCGCTGCGCTTGCCCGGCCGCTTCTTCATGATGACCACGCCCTTGGCCGCATCCAGATCGGCAATCGGGATGTTCTCGTAGATGGGGTTCAGCGGCTTCAGCATCCAGCCGTCGTCATGCTGCACGATCTGCCGAAAGATGTATTCGTCGTTGACGTAGGCCACGACGTAGGAACCATCCTTGACCAGTCCGGACGGCTCGACGACGATGATTTCGCCCTCCTCGAACTCCGGCATCATGGAGTCGCCCAGCACCATCAGCGCGTAGGGCTCGGCGCTGGAGCAGTTGCTGGCCTCGTTGAGGTCCTGGATCGGGATGGTTTTGCGTTCGCTGCGTTCGTTCATGATGGTCTCGCTTAACCTGTTTAATTAGCCAAAGCTTATATTTAAATGCGCCGGTCGCAAAATCAGCGCCCGCGCATGAACATGGAATCGAGTTCCTTGAGGCTGACCTGGAACCAGGTGGGACGGCCGTGGTTGCATTGTCCGGCCCGCTCGGTGGCTTCCATCTCGCGCAGCAGCGCATTCATTTCGGGCAGCGCCAGATGGCGGTTGGCACGCACCGCGCCGTGGCAGGCCAGCGTCGCCAGCAGTTCGTTGCGGCGCTCGGCCAAGAGGCGCGCCACGCCGTATTCGGCGACTTCGTGCAGCACCGCGCGGGTCAGTTCCACTGGATCGGCGTTCTTCAGCAGCCACGGCACCGAGCGCACCGCCACCGAGGTCGGCGAGGTGATCGACAGCTCGAAGCCGATTTCACCCAGCTGATCCAGATGCGGACTGATTTCCGCCACGTCGCGCGCATCCACCGTCAGCGCCACCGGAATCAGCAGGGTTTGCGCCGGCACCGCGCGGGCATCGAGTGCGGTCTTGAGCTTTTCGTAGACCACCCGTTCGTGCGCGGCGTGCATGTCGACCAGCACCAGCCCCTGCGCGTTTTGCGCCAGCACGTACACGCCGTGCAGCTGCGCCAGCGCATAGCCGAGCGGCGGCGCATCGCCCTGCCCGTGCGCAGGGAAAGGCTGCGCCGCTGGCGCACCCCCCGCCCCGGAATCCTGCCCCCTGAGCCCTGACCCCTGACCCAAGGGTGCATAGAACGCCATCGCTTCGTTCACCGGCAAGGGCATCGATGCCTGCTGCGAGATGCCATAGGCCGGTCTGAAGCTCGGCGCGGCGGGGTCATTGGCCGCATCAGTCAGGCTGTCGGTCGCCACCGGCGCCGACAACAGCCGCTCGACCGCATGAAACAGGAACTGGTGCACGCCGCGGCTGTCACGGAAGCGGATTTCGGTCTTGGCCGGATGCACGTTGACGTCCACCAGGTCCGGCGGCAGGCTGATGAACAGGCAATACGCCGGGTTCAGCTGATGGTGCAGCACGTCGCGGTAGGCTTCCTTCAGCGCGTGGACGATCAGCTTGTCGCGCACATAGCGGCCATTGACGAACACATGCTGGCTATCGCGGCTCGCCGTCGCGGCACCGGGGCGGATCACCCAGCCGGATAGCCGCAACACCCCTGCGGCCGCATCGACCGCCACCGTGTTCTGCTCGAAGGCCTCGCCCAGCACATGACGCACCCTGTCTGCCGCCGGCTCGGCGTTCAGGCGCAGCTGCACCCGGCCGTTGTGGGTCAAGGTGAATGCCGTGCCAGGCGTCGCCAGCGCCTGCCGGCGCACGGTTTCGGCGCAGTGGGCGTATTCGGTGGCCTCGGTCTTGAGAAATTTGCGCCGCGCCGGTGTGTTGTAAAACAGGTCCTGGATGTCGATGGTGGTGCCGATCGCGCGCGCCGCCGGCGCGGGCGCGCTGAGGTGGCCGCCTTCGGCCTGCAGCGTCCAGGCGTGCTCGGCGTCTGCGCTGCGGCTGGTGAGCTGCACCCGCGCGATGGCGGCAATCGATGCCAGCGCCTCGCCGCGAAACCCCAGGCTGGCCACCTGTTCCAGATCGGCCAGGCTGGCGATCTTGCTGGTGGCGTGGCGGGTCAAGGCGAGCATGAGTTCGTCGCGCGCGATGCCGCTGCCGTTGTCGCTGACCCGGATGCGCTTGATGCCGCCCTGCTCGAGCTCGACCTGGATATCGGTGGCGCCGGCGTCGAGGCTGTTTTCCAGGAGTTCCTTCAGCGCCGCGGCGGGCCGCTCGACCACCTCGCCGGCGGCGATCTGCGAAATCAGCACATCGGGCAATACGCGAATGATCACGACTGGCCCGCAAACGGCACGCCACGGCGCGCGGCCATGGAGCGCCCCAGGCGCTGCAGATCGGCCGTGCCCAGCACCTGGCGCGCCAGCGGCAACACGCGCATGTTCTCGAACTCGAGGTGGCTGCGGTTGAGGCTGATGAAGCGATGTGCAAGCGCCGCGTCCAGCGTGGCAGCGGCGTCCGTTTCGATCTGTTGAAGCAGCACGCGCAGCCGCCGCCACAGCAGCGCCAGCGCGTCGTGTTCGTGGGTCAGGAGCTCAACCAGATCGCAGGCACCGGGCGCCCCGGCCAGTTCCAGCAGCGGAAACAGGTTGCGCTCCTCGTCGTCGTGGTGATGCTCCGCCGCGGTGTCGAAGTACGCCAGCACCGCGCGCGCTGCCTGCTGCGCCTGCGCGTCGGCGCCGTGTGCGGGCAGATGCGCCAGCAGCTTGGCCAGGGTGTCGCACTGTTTGGCGATGCGGCCGTGACAGGCTTCCAGCACATCGAGCGGCCGGTCGAACCCAGGGGCCGCCGCGCCCAGCAAACGAGCGGTCATGGATTGCGCGTCAGCCGCGACGGCGCAGTCAGCGGGTGTTTGTCGAAGTAATTCCTGACGCCCCCAACGATGGCGGCGACCAGCGTGTCCTGATAGGCGGGATCGTTGAGGCGTTTTTCTTCTTCCGGGTTGGAAATGAACGCGGTTTCGATCAGGATCGACGGAATATCCGGCGCCTTCAGTACTGCAAACCCCGCCTGTTCGACCTGCGCCTTGTGCAGCGTGTTGACCCCGCCGATTTCCTTCAGCACGGCGTGCCCCAGCTTCAGGCTGTCGTTGATGGTGGCGGTTTGCGACAGGTCGATCAGGGTGCGCTTGAGGAAGGGATCCTTGACGTCGATGTTGATGCCGCCCACCAGGTCGGCCTCGTTTTCCTTCTTGGCCAGCCAGCGCGCGGCAACCGAGGTCGCCCCGTTCTCGGACAGCGCGAACACCGACGAACCGCGCGCATGCGGCTTGATGAAGGCATCGGCGTGGATCGATATGAACAGGTCGGCCTTCAGCGCGCGCGCCTTGATGACGCGCTGCGCCAACGGCACAAAATAGTCGCCGTCGCGAATCAGCACGGCACGCATGTTTTCCTGCGCATCGATTTTCTGCTTGAGCTTCTTCGCCAACGCCAGTGTGATGTCTTTCTCGTGCGACCCGCTGGCGCCGACTGCCCCCGGGTCTTCGCCGCCGTGGCCGGCATCGATCGCCACGGTAATCAGCCGTACATATTGCGGCACCCCCGGTTTGGCCGGCTTGGCGGCTTCGGCTATCACCGGGAATGGCGCAGCAGGCAGGTTCACAGCGGCATCCGCGGCTTGGGCCGGATAGAGATCGACGACCAGCCGGTGGCCGTACTGTGCCAGCGGTTGCAACTGGAACACCGTGGGTTTGATCGCGGTTTTGAGGTCAAGCACAACGCGCATCACCCCGGGCCGATTCACGCCCACCCGGATCGCGCTGACGTAGGGATCTTCCGCGGTCAGTTGCCCGGCGAGCGCGTCGAGCGCGGCGCCCGCCTCCACGCCTTCGAGGTCGATCACCAGCCGCTCGGGATTCGACAGAGTGAAATATTTGTGCGCGACCGGTTGCGTCGCCTCCAGCGTGATCCGCGTGTAATCGGGCGATGGCCACAGGCGCGTTGTGGAAAGCTGCAGCGCCTGGGCCCAGCCCGACGCCAGCAAACCGCACAGCAGGAAAATTTTCAGCAGGGCGTGCAACATGTCTCCAGATAGTGAGCACCACGCGGGCTTGCGGCCTCGCATTCGATTTCGCGCGCGTCGTCTGCAATCGTCAGCCGGATGATCACGTCGGGCGGCGGCAGCCAACCGGCGGCCTTTTCCGGCCATTCGATCAGGCTCACCGCCCGACCGTCGCTGATGTCGCGAAACCCGGCGTCCAGCCATTCGCGCGGGTCGTGCAGTCGATACAGGTCGAAATGATACAGCTCAAACGCGGGCAGGCTATAGGTTTCGGCCAGGGTATAGGTCGGGCTCTTGACCCGCCCGCCGTGCCCCAGCGCGCGCAGCAGTCCGCGCACCAGGGTCGTCTTGCCCGCGCCCAGATCGCCCTTGAGGTAGAACGTCAGTCCGGGAATCAGTTCCCGCGCCAGTTGCGCGCCGAATGCCAGCGTCGCGGCTTCGTCGGCCAGATGGCTGCGGCAGCGCACGGTATCATCTGCGGTATGCATGAGCGGGATTTAAGTCGACTGGCGCAGAAAATCAAGCAATGGGGGCACGAGCTCGGCTTTGCCGCGGTGGGCATTGCCGACGGCGAGTTGAGTGCGGCCGAAGCAGGCTTGCAGGAATGGCTGGATCGGGGCTTTCATGGCGAGATGGATTATATGGCGGTGCACGGCACCAAGCGCAGCCGGCCGGCCGAACTGGTGCCGGGAACGATCCGCATCATCAGCGCGCGGCTGGACTATTTTCCGCCCGCGTCCGCCGACCCGCATGCGGTGCTGGCCGACGCCGACGCTGCCTATGTTTCCCGCTACGCGCTGGGGCGTGATTATCACAAGGTGCTGCGCAACCGCCTGCAAAGCCTGGCCGAAAAAATCGGCACAGAAATCGGCGAACATCATTTCCGCGTCTTCACCGACAGCGCGCCGGTGCTGGAAGTCGAACTCGCCGCGAAATCCGGACTGGGCTGGCGCGGCAAGCACACCCTGCTATTAAACCGGCAGCATGGCTCGTGGTTTTTTCTCGGCGAGATCTATACCGATCTCCCCTTGCCGCTGGACGCTCCGGAAGCCGGCCACTGCGGCACCTGCCAGGCGTGCATCGACGTCTGTCCCACCCAGGCCATCGTAGCGCCCTACACGCTCGACGCGCGGCGCTGCATTTCCTACCTGACCATCGAACTCAAGGGCAGCATCCCGCTTGAGCTGCGCCCGCTGCTGGGCAACCGCATCTACGGCTGCGACGACTGCCAGCTGGTATGCCCGTGGAACCGTTTTGCGCAGACCGCCACGCTGCCGGATTTTGAAGTGAGGAACGGACTCGACAGCGCCCAGTTGGTGGACCTGTTTGCCTGGGGCGAGGCCGATTTCAACGCGCGGCTGGCGGGCTCGCCGATCCGCCGCATCGGACACGAGCGCTGGCTGCGCAATATCGCGGTCGCGCTGGGCAACGCGCAACCCTCTCCCGCCATTGAGACCGCGCTCGGCGCGCGGCTGGATCACCCGTCCGCACTGGTGCGCGAACACGTGGCATGGGCGCTTGCGCGCCAGAGGGAAATTTAAGCCGCCCGCAGTTCCCGCCGCGCATGGCGGATCACCGACACGCCCGAGGTCAATGCCAGCGACGCCAGCACCAGTGCCACCGCAATATCCGGCCAGCCGTGCGAAGTCGCCCACACCCCGGCCGCCGCGCCCATCACCGCCAGATTGCCGAGCGCATCATTGCGCGAGCACAGCCACACCGAGCGCGCCTGCGCATCGCCCTGGCGATGCGAATACAGCAGCGCCGCCACACCGACGTTGACCGCCAGTGCCAAGAGGCTCACCCAGCCCATGATGACCGGTTCCGGCACCACGCCGGCCGACCACTGCCAGGCCGATTTGCCGAGCACGAAGACGCCGTAGCCGACCATCAGCCAGCCTTTCCACAATGCAGTGCGCGAGCGCCACACCGGTGCCAGCCCCAGCACGAACAGCGCCACGCCGTAGTTGCCGGCGTCGCCCAGAAAATCGACCGCGTCGGCCAAGAGCGACACCGATTGAGCCGCGAAGCTCGCAACCAGTTCGACGCCGAACATCAGCGCGTTCAGCACCAGCGCAATCCACAACGCGCGCCGGTAGCCCGGATCGGGCGGCGCCGTGTTGCACACCGAATCGCAACCGCACTCGCTCATGCCGAACACCGCCCCGACGAATGCGGTGCAATGCAGCGCTGCGGGTAAAATGCCGTTTTTCCCATCGCGCCATCTTGCCACCCATGTCCACGAATGCACACTCCCCCATTGGCGTATTCGATTCCGGCATCGGCGGACTGACCGTGGTGCGCGCCCTGATGGAGCGCCTGCCCTACGAGAACATCGTCTACTTCGGCGACACCGCGCGCGTGCCCTATGGCGTGAAATCGGTCGAGACCATCGCCCATTTCACCACCGAGATCGCGCAGTTTCTGCTGGAAAAGGACGTCAAGCTGCTGGTGATCGCCTGCAACACCATGGCGGCGGTGGCGGCGCAGGTGGTCAAGGACCTGTCGCCGGTGCCGGTGCTGGACGTGATCGACGCCGGCGCGGTGTCGGCACGCGGCGGCAAGAAAATCGGCGTGATCGGCACCCCCACCACCATCAACAGCAACGCCTACGCGCGTGCCATCCATGAGTACGCGCCCGACTCGCGCATCCATTCGCAGGCCTGCGCGCTGTTTGTGCCCTTGGTGGAGGAAGGCTGGCTCGATCACGAAGTCACCCGGCTCACCGCGCAGGATTATCTGAAGCCGCTGCTGGCCGAGCACATCGACACTCTGGTGCTCGGCTGCACCCATTACCCGCTGCTGAAACCGCTGCTGCGCCAGGTGGTGGGCGACGACGTCGCGCTGGTTGATTCCGCCGAAGCCATGGCCGAGCAAGTTGCCGCGCTGCTGGCGGAAAAACGGCTGGCCAATCCCGGTCCAGCCCAGCCGCGTTACGACTTCTATGTCACCGACGTTCCGCTGCGCTTCCAGACCATCGCCGAGCGCTTTCTGGGACGCACGCTCAACAACGTGCACGTGGTGAAGTGGTAATCGCAAGTCCGCCGGCATGATTCGGGTCAATGCCCAGATCGAGCTCGACGAGCGGGAAATCCAGGAAGATTTCGTGCGCGCCTCGGGTCCCGGCGGACAAAACGTCAACAAGGTTTCCACCGCGGTGCAATTGCGCTTTGACGTCGCCCGCTCCCCCTCGCTGCCCGATCCGGTGCGCGCCCGTCTCATCACCCTGGCAGGCCGTCGCCTCACCCGGGACGGCGTACTGATTATCGAAGCCGAACGTTATCGCAGCCAGCGGCGCAACCGCGACGATGCACTGGAACGACTGGTCGCGCTGATTCGTGAGGCCTGCGAGGTGGAGGCGCCGCGCCGCCCTACCCGCCCCACGCTGGCATCCAAAAAACGCCGTCTGGACAGCAAACAGCGGCGGGGGGAAACCAAGAAACTCCGCACGGTGAAACCAGGGACGGACAGCTGACCTGGTGTAAATTGTGGTCTGTCCCCTAGGCGCAAGGCGTGCCGCTCACCGCTTATAAAAGGCGGGCCATGACCCCTTCACCCGGCGGGAAAAGGGTTGGAAGATAGATCGGGAGGGGCATCACCATGCGAAACCGCCTCAAAATTGTGCTGGCCTATGCGGCTTTCGCCGCGCTCTGGATCTACGGCTCCGATCAGCTATTGACGCTCGCGGTGCAAGATCCGCTCTTGCTCGGCTGGGTCGGCACGCTGAAAGGCTTTGTTTTTGTCACCGTCACGTCGCTGCTGCTCTATCTATTGCTGCGGGCGTGGGGCGGGACGGAAGAGGCGGCCGGCCGGGAGGCGGTGCCTTCCTTCCCTCGAGCGCGCGTCCTGGTCGGCATGTTCCTGCTTGTCCTGCTCATCGTCTTACTGGTCGGCTTCAGCATTGTCCATCTTTACAGCTTGCAACACCGGCAGGCTGGCAGTGCCGGATTAACTGCCGGTCAGGTCGAGGCCTGGATGACGGCATGGCGCAGCGATGCGGCGGTGCGGGTGCCGCTCAAGTATCTGATCTTCTGGGTGAGTGCGGCGGCGCTGGCTGTCGTTGCCGCCGTGGCGGGGGTGGCGCTCATGATGGGGTGGCGGCTGCGGCGCGCGCATCGCCTGGAACTGGTCGCCCAATCCGCCGAACGCGACCGGCTGCTGACATTGTTTTTCGACTTGCCGTTCGTCGGCATGGCCATTACTTCGCCCGTCACCAAGCGTTGGCTGCACGTCAACGATTGCTTGTGCGAAATGTTGGGATATGCGCGCGAAGAATTGATTGAACTGACCTGGGCGGAACTGACTTACCCGGACGATCGCGCCGCCAATGTCGCCGAGTTCGAGCGCGCATTGCAAGGCACAATCGACGGCTACCTATTGGACAAGCGTTTCGTGCGCAAAGACGGCGCCATCATTTACACCACCCTCGACGTCAAGGCAGTGCGTAGCGCGAGCGGAGAAGTGGAGTTGTTCGTCGCGACGGTGCAGGACATCACCGCGCGCCGCCGGATGGAAGTGCTGCAGCGCGGCAGCGCGCTGGCGCTGGAAGCGCTGGCCATGGGCGAGCCGCTGTCCGCCGTGCTGACGCATCTGACGGACCTCATCGGCAGTGTCCTGCCGGGCGCGATCGGCTCCGTGCTGCTGCTCGATGCCGACGGCAAACATCTGCGCCAGGGCGCGGTGACCGGCTTGCCCGAGTTCTTCAATCAAGCTGTCTACGGCGCCGAGATCGGCGAGGGCGTGGGGTCGTGCGGCACCGCCGCGTTTCGCGGCGAGCGCGTCGTGGCGGCAGACATTGCCGTCGATCCCCTGTGGGAAAATTATCGCGACCTGGCCGCGCAGGCCAACTTGCGCGCCTGCTGGTCGGAACCGATTCTCTCCAGCGATTCGCGCGTGCTCGGCACGTTCGCAGTATATTTTCCCGAACCGCGCGACCTCGGTGCGGACGACGATAAATTGCTGCGCACCGCCGCCAACCTGGCGGCACTGGCCATCCACAGCAAGCGGACGGAGCAAACGCTGCGCGAGAGCGAAGCGCGCTTCCGTCTGCTGTTCGAGCGCAACCCGGCGCCGATGCTGGTGTACGAGCGCGCCAGCCTGAGGCTGCTGGCGGTGAACGAGGCTTTCCTGCACCAGTACGGCTACAGCCGGGAGGAGGCGCTGGGCCTGCTGCTGCCCGACCTTTATCCGGAGCGGGAAAAAGCGGCGATCGTCGCCCTGATCCCGCAGCTGCATGGCCACGCTCATGTCGGTGAATGGCATCACCGGCGCAAGGACGGCACGCTGATCGATATCGTCGATTATTCCCACGACATCGACTTCGAGGAGCGGGGTGCGCGCATTGCCGTGCCCCACGACATCACCGAGCGCAAGCAGGCGGAGGACGTGCTGCGCCAGAGCGAGATACGCTATCGCACCTTGCTGGAAATAGCGCCGTTTCCGGTGGCGATCACCCGTCTGCGCGACGGCATCCTGCGCTATGGCAACCGGCGCGCGGAAGCGCAATTCGGCATCAAGCGCGAACAGGGCATCGGCCAGCCCGCCAGCGATTTTTATCTGGATCCTGCGGAGCGGGATCGCTTTCTGGATCGCCTGCTGCGCGAGACCACCGTCACCGATGAGGAATTGCGCTTGCGCGCCGCGGACGGCGCGCCATTCTGGGCGCAGATTTCCGCCGCCCTCATCGAATTCGAAGGCGAACCGGCGATTTTTTCCTCCATCAACGATATTTCCGCACGCAAACAGGCTGAAGACGAGGTGCGCCAACTCAATGTCGTCCTGGAACAGCGCGTGGCGGAGCGCACCGCGCAGCTGCAGGCCGTCAACAAAGAACTGGAGACCTTCGCCTACTCCGTTTCCCACGATTTGAAAGCACCGCTGCGCGGGATCGACGGCTACAGCCAGTTGCTGCTGAAAGACCATGCCGCCGAACTCGACGAGGAAGGACGCACTTTTCTCGCCAATATCCGCCAGGGCGCTGGGCAGATGGCGCAATTGATCGAGGATCTGCTGGCCTATTCCCGCATCGAGCGCCGCGTCTTGCAGACGGATCAGGTGGATTTGCCGCGCCTGGTGCAGACGACGATTGCCGAACGCGCCGAGGAGATCGGCGCACGCGGCGTGACAATGAAGGTCGACCTTCCCCCCCAAGCGGTCATCGCCGACCGGGAGGGCTTGGCCATGGCGCTGCGCAACCTGCTCGACAACGCGCTCAAGTTCACCCGCGACGCGCCCCGGCCGACGATCGAAATAGGCATGCGCCGGGAAACCCGTGCCTGTATCCTCTGGGTGCGTGACAATGGCATCGGCTTCGATATGAAATTTCACGAACGCATTTTCGAAATATTTCAGCGCTTGCAACGCACCGAAGATTTTCCCGGTACCGGCATCGGACTCGCCATCGTGCACCGTGCGCTGCAACGCATGGGCGGCCGGGCCTGGGCGGAAAGCACGCCGGGACAGGGCGCCACCTTTTATCTGGAATTGCCGCTATGAGTCCCGAACCGATGAATCAGCCGATTTTGTTGGTGGAAGACAATCCGGTGGATTTGGACCTGACCTTGCGCGCCCTCGCTAAGCGTAAGCTGACCAATCCGATGCAGGTGGCCCGCGACGGTGCCGAAGCCTTGTCCTGGATTCCCCGTTGGGAATCGGGAGAGCCATGGCCGGCGTTGATCCTGCTGGATTTGAAGTTGCCGAAAGTAAATGGACTGGAGGTGCTGCGGCAACTCAAGGCGCATCCGATCTTACGCGCCGTCCCGGTGGTGGTGCTCACCACGTCCAGCGAAGACGTCGATATGCAAAGGGCGTATCAACTCGGCGCGAATTCCTACATCGTCAAGCCGGTGGATTTCGATAAGTTCATGGAAATGGCCGCGCAGGTTGAACTTTACTGGTGCGTGCTGAATAAGTCGTTTCGTTCCGGCGTCGACGGAGTAAAGCCATCGTGAAAGTATTGTGCGTCGAGGACAACGTCGCCGATGCGGACTTAGTGCAATGTTGCTTGGCGCGTGAGAACGGCTATGCGATCGACATCGCGCCGACGCTGGCGCAGGCTTGCGAGCGCCTGAAAGCGCCGCATGACTTCGATTTGGTGCTGTCCGACCTACGGCTGCCCGACGGCAGCGGGCTGGATCTGCTGGCGTGGATACGCGAGCGAAACCAGCCGCTGGCGGTGGTGATCCTGACCGGTTCCGGTGATCAGGAGGCGGCCGTGACGGCGCTTAAAATCGGGGCCGACGATTACATTGTCAAGCGCGGGGACTACGTGCAACGCCTGCCCAATATTTTGCAGGCGGCGTTGGCTCGCCATCGTGACGAAGCCGCACGCAAGGCCCGGTTGCTGAAGGTACTGTATGTCGAACACAATGTTTTCGACGTGGATCTCACCCGCCGCCATCTGGCGCAGTACGCACCCAATATCCAGCTGGAGGTGGTGGGGGATGCTTCCCAGGCGCTTGAGCGTTTGCTGGCATCGGCGCCGGCGATAGCCTGCGATGTGTTGTTGCTCGACTATCAACTGCCCGGTTTGAATGCGCTGGATCTAATCAAGGTGCTGCGCCACGAACATGGTATCGATTTGCCTATGGTGCTGGTGACCGGGCAGGGCAACGAAGAGCTGGCGGTGCAGGTGCTGCGTCTGGGGTTCTCCGATTATTTGGTGAAGCAACCCGGCTATCTGCACCAACTGCCGTTCGCGCTGGAAAGCGCCTATCACCGCGCGGTACTGACGCGAGAACAGGCCGCTCTCAAACGCAGCCAGGATCGCTACGAGGAATTGGTGACGCGCATCCCGGTGGGAATCTACCGTTTCCGCATGCGGGAAACCGGCGGTATGGCCTTCGACTACGCGAGCCCGCGCTTCTGCGAGATGCTCGATCTGTCGCAAGCGGTACTGCTGGCCGATGTCGATCGTGCCTTTGCCCAAGTGCATCCCGATGAGATGGCGGAATTCATGCGCCTGCACGAAGCAGCGCGGCGTGCGCTGGAGCCCCTGGCCTGGGAAGGTCGGTTCGTGGTGAACGGGCGCGTCCACTGGTTGCACATCGAATCTATCCCAACGCAATTGAACAATGGGGACGTCATTTTGGACGGCGTGGTGATGGATGTCACCGCGCGCCGCAAAGCGGAAGACCAGTTGCGTTTGTCCGCCACCGTTTTCGAAAGCACCCAGGATGGCGTGGTGATCGCGAATACCGAGCCGCGCATTCTCGCGGTGAATCACGCCTACCAGGAGATTACCGGCTATACGGAGCAGGAAGCGCTGGACAAAAACCCCAGCTTCCTCCAATCCGGCCGGCATGACCGCTCCTTCTATCAAAGCATGTGGAGCAGCATCCAACAAACCGGCCATTGGCAGGGAGAAATCTGGAACCGGCGCAAGAACGGCGAGGTTTATCCGCAGTTGACCACCCTCAGTGCGGTGCACAACGATCAGGGCGAGGTGACCAATTATGTGGGGGTCTTCACCGACATCAGCCAGTTGAAGCAGACCGAGGCGCGGCTGGAAAGGCTGGCCCATTACGATCCCTTGACCGCGTTGCCCAACCGGCTGCTGTTTCAATCGCGGATGGAACACGCGCTGGAGGGCGCGCACCGGCAAGGCGCGCAAGTCGCGCTGCTGCTCATCGATCTCGATCGCTTCAAGGATGTGAACGACAGCCTCGGCCATCCGGCGGGCGACGAATTGCTGCAGAAAGTCACGGAACGGGTGCGGCAGCGGCTGCGCGAGGAGGACACCTTGGCGCGCCTGGGCGGGGACGAATTCGTCGTGCTGCTGGAACGGCTGGCGCACCCGCAGGACGCGGGCCGTGTCGCGCAGGAAATCATCGACGCCCTGCTGCAATTGTTCCGGCTCGACAGTGGCGCCGAGGTCGGCATCAGCGCCAGCATCGGCATCAGCCTCTACCCCGAGCACGGCACCACGCCCAGCGAACTGACCCAGCATGCCGATGCCGCCTTGTATTTGGCGAAAGGCCAGGGGCGCCACACCTATCGTTATTACACCGAGGCGCTTACCCGGGCCTCGCAGGACAGGCTCTCATTAGAGGCGCGGTTGCGGCGCGCATTGGAGCGAGACGAGTTTCAAGTCTACTATCAACCGCAAGTGGAGATCGCGAGCGGTCGTATCGTCGGTGCCGAGGCCTTGGTGCGCTGGCTTGACCCGGTAGCCGGCATGATCATGCCGGATCGCTTCATTTGTATTGCTGAAGAATCGGGGCTCATCATCCCGCTCGGCGAACAGGTATTGCGCACCGCTTGCTGGCAAGCCAAGGCATGGAGCGATGCCGGCCTGCCCGCTATCCACCTGGCGGTGAATCTCTCCCCGCGCCAATTTGCGCACCCCGATCTGGCCGGACAGATTCTCGGCGTGCTGCATGAAACCGGATTCGATCCGAAGCGCTTGGAATTGGAACTCACCGAAAGCGCGTTGATGTCGGAAGGTGGCGACGCGGCGGCGCTTTTGAATCAGCTCAAAACGCTGGGCGTGCGGCTCGCCATCGACGATTTCGGCACCGGCTATTCGTCGCTCTCCTATTTGCGGCATTTTCCCCTCGACACACTCAAAATCGACAAGAGCTTCGTGCGCGATATTCCGCGCCATCGGGACGATATGGAAATCGCCACTGCCATCATTCAGCTGGCGCATGTTCTCGGCTTTACCGTACTGGCGGAAGGCGTGGAAACCGATGAACAGCTGTCTTTTTTGCGCGATCGCGGCTGCGACCTCTATCAGGGCTATCTATTCAGCAAGCCGGTGCCAGCGGCGGAATTCATGCGCCTGCTGGGATGAGGCAGCGCCGGGAACGGGGCTTTTTTTGGTTGAAATGTTCGGCGACACGAACAGGGGACGTGCCCCGGTTTTCTTGAACGACCGCTCACCGGATACCTGAATTAATCTCCAGGTGCACGCCCGTTTTGCAGGGCCCTGCGCACGTCCCTTTTCTTAACCGAACGTCAACCCCATCGCCTCGCGCACGTCGCGCATGGTGTCGCGCGCCAGTTCCTGCGCCTTCTCGCAGCCGTCGGCGAGGATGTTGCGCACCTGGTCGGGGTTGTCCTCGTAATACACCGCGCGCTCGCGGATCGGCGCGAGTTCGGCGAGCACGGCGTCGATCACCGGCTGCTTGCATTCGAGGCAGCCGATGCCGGCGCTGGTGCAGCCTGCGGTCACCCACTGGCGCACGCCGTCATCGGAATACACCAGGTGGAACTGCCACACCGGGCAGTTGGCCGGGTTGCCGGGGTCGGTGCGCCGCACGCGCGCGGGGTCGGTGGGCATGGTGCGGATTTTCTTGGTCACCACCTCCGGGTCTTCGCGCAGGGCAATGGTGTTGCCGTAGGACTTGGACATTTTCTGGCCGTCGAGACCCGGCATCTTGGATGCCTCGGTCAGCAGCGCCTCGGGCTCGGCCAGGATCATCTTGCCGGAGCCTTCAAGATAGCCGAACAGGCGCTCGCGGTCGTTCATCGACAGGTTCTGCGCGTCGTTCAACAGCGCCTGGGCCGATTCCAGCGCCTCGTCGTCGCCCTTTTCCTGATAGGCGGTGCGGCACTCCTCGTACAGCCGGGCCTTTTTCGAGCCGAGCTTCTTGACGGCGGCGCGCGCCTTGTCCTCGAACCCCGGCTCGCGGCCATACATGTGGTTGAAGCGGCGCGCCAGTTCCCGGGTGAATTCGATATGTGGAATCTGGTCTTCGCCGACCGGCACCAAGTTGGCGCGGTAAATCAGGATGTCAGAACTCATCAGCAGCGGATAACCGAGGAAGCCGTAAGTCGAGAGGTCCTTGCTGGACAGCTTTTCCTGCTGATCCTTGTAGGTGGGCACACGTTCGAGCCAGCCAAGTGGTGTCATCATCGACAGCAGCAGATGCAGCTCGGCGTGCTCGATCACGCGCGACTGGATAAACAGCGTGGCCTGCGCAGGATCGACGCCGGCGGCGAGCCAGTCGATCACCATGTCGCGCACGTTCTCGTCGATCACCTGCGGCGTGTCGTAATGCGTGGTCAGCGCGTGCCAGTCGGCGACGAAGAACAGGCACTGGTATTCGTTCTGCAGACGCAGCCAGTTTTTCAGGACACCGTGGTAATGGCCAAGATGCAGGCGCCCGGTGGGGCGCATGCCGGAGAGAACGCGGTCGGAATACATGTTAGATAAGGATTCAGGGATAAGGGGTTAGGACAGCACAACCTGGATCAGGCTGGCCAGTTGCGCAGGCTCGAGGCCGGTGACCAGCGCAACGAGGCCGATGAACAGGCTGATGAGCGGCCACAGGATGATGCCGAGGATAGATGTGCCGAACATCGGGATGAACATCAAGCCAAGCAGGATGAAAAGTCCATAAGGTTCAATACGCGCCAGCAACATCGCCTGCTTCACCGGCAGCAGGCTGACGGCGATGCGGCCGCCGTCGAGCGGCGGCAGCGGAATGAGGTTCAAGGCCATCAGGATGACGTTGATGAACACGCCTGCGGCGCCCATCAGCATCAGCGGCGCGCTGGCAAAGCCGCTGCCGATGGCATGGCCCAACTGGATCATCAGCGCCCAGAAAACGGCCATGACGAAGTTTATCCCAGGGCCGGCGGCGGCGACCCACAGCATGTCCTGTTTGGGTCGGCGCAACTGGCCGAAGTTGACCGGCACCGGCTTGGCCCAGCCGAACAGGATGGCGCCGCCGCCCAGGAGTTTGCTGGTCAGCAGGATTACCAGCGGCACCAGGATGGTTCCCACCGGGTCGATGTGCTTGAGCGGGTTGAGCGTAATGCGGCCCTGCAAGGCCGCGGTCATGTCGCCGAAGTAGCGCGCAACGTAACCGTGGGCGGCTTCGTGCAGGGTGATGGCAAAGATCACCGGCAACGCAAACACCGCAATTTTCTGGATCAGGGAGAGTTCCATGCGGGGTCAGGACTCGAAGTCCGAGGTGTCACCCTTGCCAAAACGCAGCACGACGGGCGTGTCGGTGGTCAGATCGACCACGGTGGTCGGGGTGAGACCGCACGCGCCGCCGTCGATCACCAGATCGACCAGGTGCTCCAGCCGTTCGCGGATTTCCCACGGTTCGGTCAGCGGCACGTCTTCGCCATGCAGCAACAGGGTGGACGACAGGATGGGCTCGCCCAGTTCGGCCAGCAGCGCCTGCACAATCGGATGATCGGGAACCCGCAAACCGATGGTGTCGTGCTTCTTGTGCAATAGTCGCTTCGGCACTTCGCGGGTGCCGCGCAGGATGAAGGTGTAAGCGCCCGGTGTGTGCGCCTTCAAAAAACGGAACTGGGTGTTGTCCACCTGGGCATAGCGACCGAGTTCGGACAGGTCGCTGCAGATCAGCGTGAGGTCGTGGCCGCTGTCGAGCCCGCGCACCGACAACAGTCGCATGGCCGCTTCCTTGTCGCCGATGTGGCAGCCCAGCGCATAGCACGAGTCGGTGGGATAGACGATCACGCCACCGCGCTTGAGGATGTCGACCGCCTGCTGGATCAGCCGCGGCTGCGGGTTGTCGGAATGGATATTGAAAAATTGCGCCATACATGCTCAGGCCAGTGAAAGGGATAGATGTGCTGCGAGTTCCGGCCAGCCCTGCCACACCGGCTGGCAGTAATGCGGCAGCGCAGGCAGGCGGCCAATGTCGATGCCTTCGCCCGGCGCATGGAAGTCGGCGCCGCGCGAGGCCTTGAGGCCGAACGCGCGCGCCAGATCGGCAAACTTGCCGTACTCGGACGGATGGTGGCTGCCGGTGATGACCTCGATGCCCTCGCCGCCCAGCGCGCGGAAAGCGTCGAGCAGCAGGTGCAGCTCGCGCGCGTTGAAGGCGTAGCGCCCGGGGTGCGCGATCACCGCCATGCCGCCGCTGGCGCGGATCCAGCCAACGGCGTTTTCCAGCGTGGTCCATTCGTGCTCGACGTAGCCCGGGTTGCCGCGGGTGAGAAAACGCTTGAATGTGGTGCGCATGTCGGGCGCGTGGCCCTGCGCCACCAACCAGCGCGCAAAATGGGTGCGCCCCACCATCTGCTTGTTGGCGGCATAGCTGCAGGCGCCTTCAAAGGCGCCGACGATGCCGGATTGCGCCAGATCCACGCCCATGCGTTGCGCCCGTTCGATGCGCCCGAGACGGATGCGGTGCAGACCACCGGCCAGTTCGGGGTGCGTGGGATCGATGCGCAGGCCGACGATGTGCACGGTCTGTCCGCCCCAGCTCACCGAGATTTCAACGCCCGCAATCAGCGTCAGCCCTGCGTCATCTGCTGCCGCCTGCGCAGCGGCGATCCCCGACACGTCGTCGTGGTCGGTCAGCGCGAGCGCGTGCACACCGTTGGCCGCGGCACGCGCGACCACATCGGCGGGCGGCAACACCCCGTCGGACACATTGGAATGGCAATGCAGATCGATATTGAGCATCGATGGTCAGGATCAGGCGACCAAGGCCAAAAGCGCTTGGTCAGGAGGGAGAATCATAGCAAAATAAGCAGTCACCCGACTTGCAGTGGGCTGCAAGCACCCCCTGAATGAAAAAAGCATCATGAAAAAACTGCTGTTCGATCTCTTCCCCGTCATCATCTTTTTCATCGCCTACAAAATAGGCGACGCCAATGCCGAGGCCACGCGCGCCTTCATGGCCGGGATCGGCCTGCCGCAGGCGGTGGGCGCGGGCGAAAAGCCCGGCATTTACCTCGCCACCCTGGTCGCCATCGTCGCCAGCTTCGCGCAGATCGGCTGGGTCAAGCTGCGCGGCCACAAGGTCGAGATCATGCTGTGGGTCAGCCTCGGCATCATCGTGGTGTTCGGCGGCGCCACCCTATGGCTGCACGACGAGAGCTTCATCAAATGGAAGCCGACCGTGCTGTACTGGATTTTTTCCGCCATCATTTTTGGCGCCGCTGCACTTGGCCGCAACGTGATCCGCAGCCTGATGGGCGCGCAGATGGAACTTCCCGACATCGCCTGGGGTCGGTTGAATGCAAGCTGGGGCGGATTTTTTGCCTTCATGGGGGTTGCAAATCTGTTTGTCGCCTTCAACTTCTCGACGGATGCCTGGGTGAATTTCAAACTGTTCGGCAGCTTGGGGCTGATGCTGGTATTTGTGATCGGTCAGAGCATGATGCTGACCCGGTATCTGGATAAGGCCGATCTGGAAAAGGAAGAAAAGCAATAATGTTTTATGCCATCGTCGGACAGGATGTGCCCGACAGCCTGAATCAGCGGCTCACAGCCCGCCCCGCGCACATGGATCGTCTGCACACCCTGCAGCAGGCCGGGCGGCTGCTGCTGGCCGGCCCCTTTCCCGCCATCGACAGCAACGACCCCGGCGCCGCGGGTTTTTCCGGCAGCCTGATCGTCGCCGAATTCGACACGCTGGCCGACGCGCAGGCATGGGCCGAGGCCGACCCCTACGTTGCAGCAGGCGTCTATGCCGGTGTCAGCGTCAAACCCTTCAAGAAAGTGTTGCCCGCATGAGCACGGCCGATCTGATCCGCCAGCGCCTCGCCGCGCTGGAACCCGAAACCTTCAACCTGGAAGACGAAAGCGCCCAACACAAGGGCCATGCCGGTGCCGCCTCGGGCGGCGGGCATTTCCGTCTCACCCTGGTGTCACCCAAATTCCGTAACCTCTCCACCCTCGCCCGCCACCGGCTGGTGTACGAAGCCATGGGCGAGCTCATGCAGCGCGAAATTCACGCGCTATCGATCACTGCCTTAACCCCCGAAGAACTCTAAAAGGAATCCACATGCGTCTTGCCCTACTCCCCACTCTGATCCTGCTGGCCCTCACCCCGCTGGCGCAAGCACAGACCCCTGCCCCGGCTGCGGCCACCCCTGCAGTTGATGCCAGCAAGCCGCTGGCCGTGGTTAACGGCAAGGAAATCCCCGCCCTGTATGGCGAACTGGTTAAACGTGAAATGGCCCAGGGCCAGCCCGATTCCCCGCAGCTCGACACCCGCGTGCGCGAGTCGCTGATCACTCTGGAACTGCTGTCGCGCGCCGCCCTGGACAAGGGGCTCGACAAGGAGCCGCATCTGGCCGCCGCGCTGGATATCCGCCGCAAGGACATGCTGGCGAAGGCCTTCCTGGAAGACTACGTCAAAACCCACCCGGTAACCGACGCAGAAATCCAGGCCACGTATGACAAGGCCAAAGCGGGTCCCATCGAGCCGGAATACCGCGCACGCCACATTCTGGTGAAAACCGAAGCCGAGGCGAAAAAGATCATTGCCGACCTCGGCAAGAAGGCCAAATTCGAAGATCTTGCGAAGAAACAGTCGCAAGACCCCGGCTCGGCCAAGAACGGCGGGGCGCTTGAATGGTCCGACCGCCGTGCGTACGTGAAAGAATTCTCAGACGCCCTGGCCAGCCTGAAAAAAGGCGAAACCACCAAAACGCCGGTGAAGACGCAGTTCGGCTACCACGTCATCCGCCTCGAAGATACACGCCAGCCGCAGCTACCGCCGCTGGATGCGGTGCGCGGCGAAATCGTCAAGCAATTGCAGCAACAACGTCAGCGCGATGCCATCGCGGCAGCACGCGCGGGTGCAAAAATCGAATAATCAGCTAATAATTGAGTAAGCGGGGCATCGCCCCGCCTTCACTTGACAGGAAGCCAAACATGGCCAAAGAACATAATCAACTGCAAGATGTTTTCCTCAACACGCTGCGCAAAGAAGGCATTCCGGTGTCGGTATTTCTCGTCAACGGCATCAAGCTGATGGGGCGGATCGAATCGTTCGACCAGTTTGTGGTGCTGCTAAAAGGCCAGGATCAGGCCGCGCAGATGATCTTCAAGCACGCTATCTCGACCATCTCGCCCTCGCGCGAAGTGGTGCTGCCGCCGCGCGACGCCGAGGCCTGAGCTCCGTTATTCCACGTGAGCGGGCAGCAACCTAACCGCTGTCTGCGCGTTCACCAGAACAACCGATCCCCCGCGATAAGCCTGCTTATGGCGGGCTGGAATCGTGTCCAGGTTCTGCCCGTCCTTCAGATAAATCACTACATAGGCTTCGGGATGTGCGGTCAGCCAGCGCGTCAGTTCGGGGCCATGTAGTACGACCAGCGGCGCTTCCAGCCGGCCCAGAAACTGGTATTGCGCATGGTAGGTCGCGGCATTCGCCACAGGCAATCCTTGTGCCTGAACCTGTCTGATCGCCTGCGCCATCGGCTTGATGTCATAAAGGGGGTCGATCGATCGCGTGGCGGCCAGTTGCACCAGCGCCAGCGTAGCCGTCCCCAGCAGCGCCAGATTCAGCACCGGCGGGAAACCCCGCCGCCCGGCCATCCAGGCCGCCAGTGCCAGCAACACCAGCACCACACCAGGCCAACTCGGCGGCAACACGGCAACCTGTTCGTAGACTGCCGCGATTTTCCCACTGGCTGCCAGAATCAGTGCCAACCCCAACGCCATGGCCAGCAGCGCCGGCAGACCCACGCGGGAACTCGAACGGTCTGCCAGCACGCGCGCAGCCAGCAGCGCAAACGCCGGAAACAGCGGCACCAGATAATGCGGCTGCTTGCCGCTGATAAAGGAAAACGCGATGAACACCGGCAGCATCCAGGCCAGACAAAAGCGCATGCCGCGGTCGAGCCCGGCGCGCCGATGATGCGCCAGCGCCTGCCAAAATTCCGGCCAGACGAACCAGGGAAACAGCAGCAGCGGCAACAGCGGCAGATACCACCAGAACGGCCGCCGGTGGGCAAAGGACTCGACCATGCGGTTGGCGGTCTGCCCCCAGAAA
>DATMWS010000214.1:0-43800 GCA_035562135.1 Thiobacillus sp.
CGCTATTGTTTGAATGCAGGTCTATGCCACAAAATCTCATCTCGGCCTCCTTTGAGTAAAAAAACAAAGTTCGCACTTCGCTTTTTACTCCTCCGCCTCACCGCGGTGGGAGGTCGGCTAGATGATTCTCAGACACGATATCCCCTTGTTGATGCGGTCACTGAGTGCTTGAATTTGAGGGTAGTAGATACTTTCGTTGATACTCTTGAGGTGATGGCCTATACTCTCCACGTATCTACACACGTTTCAACTTTGGAGGCAGTCATGGCACTTCAGCTTGTCAAGAAATGGGGTAACAGCCCGGCAGTACGTTTGCCTGCGGCGATCATGGAAGCGGCGCATCTCACGCTGGATCAGCCAGTCGAGGTACGAGTAGAACACGGGCGGGTCATCATTGAGCCGGCATCGCCGTCTTACTCCCTGGATGAGCTTCTGGCCGGCATCACGGCGAAAAACCGCCATGGTGAGCAGGACTTTGGCGAAGCACAGGGCAAGGAGCTGCTTTAATGGCTGCGTCCTACGTGCCCGATGAAGGCGACATCATCTGGTTGAACTTCACGCCACAGAGCGGGCACGAGCAGGCAGGTCGGCGGCCTGCCGTGGTGTTGAGTCCCAAGACCTACAACCAGCGTGCGGGATTGCTGATCTGTGTCCCGATCACTAACCAGATCAAGGGCTACCCCTTCGAAGTCGTGCTCAGCGGAAGCGGTGCGACAGGCGCGGCGCTAGCCGATCAAGTCAAAAACCTCGACTGGAAAACCCGTCAGGCGGAGCGCAAGGGCCAAACCACGCTCACCGAGATGGCGGAAATCAAGGCCAAGATCAAGGCGCTACTCAAGCTCGCCTGAGCAACCACAGCAACGGGGTCTTGCAATCCAATCCGTCAATGCAAGACCCGTTTTCGTAGTCAATGAGCGCCCATGTAAACGGCAGCAGCATGAAAATACTTTTTTCCCTGATCGAGTCCCCATTCAACCCCGATTTCAGTGCCTTGTATCAGAAGCTTGGCATTGTGGCGGAGCGTTTCGACACTGCCCGCAATCTGCACAGAGCGTTGCAGAAACAGCCGCCAGATATTTTTGTGGGGGAATTCATTTACGGCTGGGGCAACAATTACGCTGGTGCAAACGTCTCCAATCTGGATGTCACCATCAGGTCCCTGCAACGCTTTGCGCCACAGGCGAAGATGATTGTGTTCATGCATCCCCGCGAAGAGCCCCATATCGGCAAGCTGCTGGAACTGTTTCCCATCCATGCCGTGTTGATATACCCGGTGACCGAGCAGGCGATGCAGGCGGCATTACAAGGCGCGACGTAAATCGGTTTGCTGTTCACAGCCTGGTTGGCAGCTTAAATGCGTGTAAACCATGGTTTACTATCCAGCCATGATCGAAATCCTCAAAAGCGCGACTTTCGATAAATGGCTGCTCGGCTTGCGTGATCGCACAGCGCGCCCGGATCGAGGCGCGTATTGTCAGGATGGCCTTGGGCAACCCTGGGGATGTGAAGCCGATACGCAATGGCATCCATGAAATGCGTATTGATTACGGTCCGGGTTACCGGGTGTATTACTTGCAACGCGGCCAGACGATCATTGTGCTGCTGGCGGGTGGCGACAAGCGAACGCAGGATGCCGACATTAACCGGGCGATTGAAATTGCCCATGACTGGAAGGGGTGAATCATGGCCGAGAAGTTTTCCCGCTGGGATGTAGCAGACTATCTCGATACGGAAGAGGATATGGCGCTGTATCTGGATGCCTGCCTCGAGGATGATCCCGGCGACGGGAGTCTGATCCGTACTGCGCTAGGTGACATTGCCCGTGCGCGCGGCATGACGCAGCTTGCGCATGACACTGGTCTGACGCGCGAGGGCCTCTACAAGGCGCTTTCCACTGAAGGCAATCCGGCTTTTTCCACCATCTTCAAGGTGATCCGTGCCCTCGGCGTCAAGCTTCATGCCACGCCGTGATTGATTGCTGGCTTGCGACCCAAGGGGTCCAGCTTCGTATTCATTTTCTCGCGGACAACAGGGAACCCCGATTTCCGCGCCACGCTCTAGCTCCATCACCTTAACGCGTATTTTGGGTTGTCAAAGCACTAGTCAATGAGCATCACCCCATTCCAGGCGCTCGCCTGCCCGCTGGACGGCACGCCCTTGCATTGCAACGGTTCCGCCTGGCGCTGCGCGTCCGGCCACAGCTTTGACATCGCCAGCCAGGGCTATACGCATCTATTGCCGGTGCAGAACAAACGCTCGCGCGATCCGGGCGACAGCAAGGAGATGGTCGCGGCGCGGCGGCGTTTTCTCACGGCCGGCTTTTACCAGCCGATTGCCGCTGCGGTGAGCCAGGCCGTGCTGGCCAATCTGCCGGCTGACGCAACCAGCAGTTGCCTCGATGCCGGGTGTGGCGAAGGCTACTACCTGCGCCAGCTGGCCGCTGCGGTACCTGATCTGCAAACACTGGCGCTGCTGGGGCTGGATATTTCCAAATGGGCGGTGTTGTCGGCCGCGAAACAGGACAAGCGACCCAACTGGGTGGTGGGCAGCAACGCCAACCTGCCGGTGCTGTCGGGCACGCTGGATCGCGTGCTGTGCATGTTCGGCTTCCCGGTGTATCCAGAGTTTGCGCGGGTGCTCAAGGCGGGCGGTCAACTGTTGCAGGTCGATGCCGGGCCCGACCATCTGCGCGAACTGCGCGAGATCATCTACCCCAGCCTGAAACCGGAACGCACGGCCGAGATGCAAACCCCGGCAGGCTTTAGCCGCTTGCCGACGGAAACGCTGCGCTTCTCGATCGACCTGACCCGCGCCGGGCAGATTGCCGACCTGCTGGCCATGACGCCGCATCTCTACCGCGCCAAGGCCGAGGGCCGCGCGGCCGCCGCTGTGCTGACGGCCCTGTCGCTCAGCGTGGATGTACGACTGACGTGTTTTGAACTGAATTAAAGGGGCCACCGGCTCAAATATTTCAGATCCCCCCATTGATCGAATCTGATTGCCATTTCACCAATGCCTCGCCCTCTCCACTTCACCCGCTCGCACGCCATCCTGCGCATCACGCTGCCAGGCCTCCTTCCCGCCTGATCCTTGACCTGTCATCGTTTGGAAAACCATGTCGCCACTGCAAACCGCTTTAGAAAATGCCCATTCCATTCTGGCGGGGGCACAGGCAAAAATTGACACGCTTCGGGACATCAAGCCCTATCTGATCGATCTGTCCTTGCGGGAAAACCCCGTTGGCGCACGGATCGGGCAGACGCTTGCGGACAAGCTGGCCATCCTGCCCAAGGTTCGGGAGTTCGGATTCAGCAATATCCTGCTGGGTACGCTTGATTACGCCATGCCGGATGAGCTGGAGGTGGATGACGATTTCATGATGTACCTGCGCGATCATCAGATCGACATGACCGGCTGCTTTGCGTTCACCGATATCGGTATCGCACAGGCTGATGGCACGTTCACGCCCTCTCCCTCGCAACTCAAGCTGCAAGCGTATGGCGTTCCCAATACGCTGCACGAAATCTATCTGAGTGACGCGGGAATGGCAGGGCAATACGATCTGGAAACGCTGCGCCGCAGTCTGCCGGCCAGCATCCAATGGCTCAATGACAATGTTCGCGGTGACGATGGCGGCAAGCCGCGCATTCTGATCAATATCGTGGACGGCTGTGACGCCTTTGCGGAGGATCCCGACAGGGTCTGCTCGATCGTGAGCCTGCTTGCCGAACAGCCGATCGAAGGCGTCAGCATCGAGGATGACCGGGGGACCTATCTGCCCTTTCAGGTGGGGGCGTTCACCGCTGTCGCCCGGTGTTTCCTGCCGCCTCCGCTCAAGCTGCTGGTGCATATCCACGCCGGTGGTGGCTTCGAGAACGCATCGGTGATCGAGGCGCTGCTCAATGGCGCAGATGGCGCCTGGGGCGGGCTCCCCAAGCGCGCTGCGATCATCGGCCATGCTTCTTTGGGCGAATTGATCGCCAATCTGGTACGTGTCGGCAATGCGCATATGCAGGACTACCGCCTGGGTCAGCTGCTCCCCCTGGCGACACGGCTCCAGGTGCTGGATGAAGACGAACCGGTTCCCGATGATCTACCGATACTGGGCAACAATGCCTACCGCTTGCCGCTGAGTTTCTTTCGACAGCAGGCGGGGCGATTCATGGACCTGGTCCCGGAAGCCATTGGCGGGGAATACCGTTACCGCATCTGCCCCGTCGTCAGCGATCCGGCGGTGATTGCCGGACGGCTTGCCGAAGTCACGGGCCGCCTGCCGGAAACGTTCTCCGATGAGGTGCTGGACCAGATGATTCGGCTGATGCGCCGCGACCTGCGTGCCGGGAAGCGGATCGCTTACGACGATCCCGAGCCGCTTTTACAGCTTTTGGCCCGCGCTGCGGACGCCTGAGGCAATTTTCAAGCCACGACATCTGTACAAGCGTTACGCCTTATTGTCCAATGTGCTTGGACACCCGTATGAAGGGCCATGCAACCGCGATCGGCAGCAAGATTTCATGGATGGAAACCAAACTGGTTCAAGCCATCCGGCCCCGGTCGATACGACAGAGCGCAATCAAAAACGATGACTGACAATGCAAATGAAATGGACGCCGACAGCGCTGTCTACAAAACCCTGCTGGAATCCACCAAAGCGATTCCTTGGAAAATCGACTGGAAGACGATGAGTTTCGCCTATATCGGACCCCAGATAGAAAGCCTGCTCGGCTGGTCCCCCGCAAGCTGGGTGAGCGCCCAGGACTGGGCCGAAAGGATGCACCCCGAAGACCGGGCATGGGTTGTCGATTTTTGCGTCGCGCAATCCAAGGACGGATGCGATCACGAGGCGGACTATCGGGCGCAAACCAAGGATGGCAGCTTCGTCTGGATACGCGACGTGGTGCACGTGGTTCGCAACGACGACGGCGAAGTCGATTCACTGGTCGGATTCATGTTTGACATCAGCGAGCGGAAAGAAACCGAACAGAAATTGATGGCGCTTCAGAAAGAACTGGAAGCGCTTTCTTTCAAGGACGGGTTAACCGGCGTCGCCAACCGGCGCATGTTCGATTCCATCATGGAAGTGGAATGGACCAATGCGCGGCGGAATAATCAGCCGCTGTCGTTGATCATGATCGATATTGATTATTTCAAGCAGTACAACGATCACTACGGTCATATCCAAGGGGATGACTGTCTGAGACATGTCGGACAGGCCCTGGGTTCGGCCGCCACGCGCGCACGCGATCTTTTTGCCCGCTTTGGCGGGGAAGAATTCGCGCTGATCCTGCCCGAAACGGATGCGGCGTCTGCAAAAAAATTGGCTGAACGGTGCCGCAACCTGATTTTCAAAGAACAAATACCGCACGAAAAATCCCCAGTCAGCCAGCTCCTGACGGTTAGCCTCGGGGTAGGCACCATCGTTCCAACCCATAAAGATCAACCGCTCACGTTTATTGAAGCGGTGGACAGGCAGCTTTATCAAGCCAAGCAAAGCGGCAGGAACTGTGTCGCTACTGGAAGCGAGATAACAACTAAAGAGGCCAGCTTGAATTGACCCCATTTATATGATCGACATGAGTCGTCACCCTTAAACCCGCGAGCCGCCATGCAAGCCCAGGGCACCCTCTACTTCGTCCACGACCCCATGTGCAGTTGGTGTTACGCCTTCCGTCCGGTGTGGACACAAATCGAGCAGCAGCTCCCCGCCGGCATTCGTGTGCAATACGTCCTTGGCGGGCTTTCGCCTGATAGCGATGAGCCCATGCCGCCAGAAACCCGCGCCTACATCCAAGGCCAGTGGCACAAGATCATCGAGCGTATTCCCGGCACGCTGTTCAACTTTGAGTTCTGGGAAAAATGCCAGCCGCGCCGTTCCACCTACCCCGCCTGCCGCGCGGTGCTGCTCGCCCGCCAACACGGCAGAGAGTTCGAAATCGCCATGATTCACGCGATTCAGGATGCCTACTACCGACAGGCACGCAACCCCTCTGACGACGACACGCTGTGTGAACTGGCACAACAGATCGGGCTGGATCCTGACGTATTCGCCCGTGCGTTGAATGCCGAGACAACCCAACAGGCATTGCTGGAAGACATCCGCTTCGCCCGCAGCATCGGGGGCGACAGCTTCCCATCGCTTTTTCTGCAACAGAATGGCGCAATCAAGGCTATTCCGCACCACTACACCGATGCCGCCGAGGTGCTGCGCGCCATTAAAGCGGGGTTGGCTGAATAACAGGGAAGCGTGCAGCCAAAGAGGTCCCTGTCGCTCGGCGTGGACGTACGGCTGACGTGTTTTGAACGGGGCCTGGCCTGGAAAATATCCTGGCTAGAAAATATTTCTAATCCCCGGCAAGAAGAAGACAAATGGAGACAGCCCCGGTTTCGCTTTAGCCAATGCATGACAAGTGCTTTCCGCCCATCGCCGACGCACACGCGCGGGTTCTGATCCTCGGAAGCCTGCCCGGACAGGTTTCGCTCCAGCGGCAGCAGTACTACGCCCAACCTCAAAATGCGTTCTGGAAAATCATGGGGCGACTCTTTGGCGCAGGCCCGGAATTGCCCTACGAGGAACGCGCGCATCGCCTTGTCCGGAACGGGATCGCCCTGTGGGACGTCTGCGCCTCTGCGCAACGGCCGGGAAGTCTCGACGCCTCGATCGTCCATTCAAGCGTGGTGCCTAATGCGCTCGCCTCGTTCATCGAATCCCATCCGGGCATCGGCTTGATCTGTTTCAACGGCGGCAAGGCTGCCGACCTCTACCGGCGGCTCGTGCTGCCCGGCTTGCCAGCCACCGTATGCGCCATCCGCTACGAAACACTCCCCTCGACCAGCCCTGCCCATGCAGCCATGCCTTTTGAAGAAAAACTGACGCGCTGGGCGGCTGTACTGCAAAATTGAAAATACACTCGTGTTTTTCAACTGGCTTCATTCATTGATGCAGCCGCGAACAAATGGGCTCTGAACTGACCCCCTTTTATTCCTGAGATACATACATGCACTATCTTCTATTTACCGCTGCCTTCCTGTCATTCGCCTTCATCGCGCCAGCAAAGGCTACGCTGGCCGCGTGCATGCTCCTGCTACTTATAGCAACAACGGTAAAGGTATCGGCTCGCCTCGTAACAAACACGGATGCATCGTTTGGCGAGGAGCAAAGCGGATGCGATGGCGATGGCGGCTCAGATTGAATCGAATTCGGTGTTAATCCAGCTTTATTCCTATCATCCCAAATTCCCCGAATCATCATGACCAACACTCAACCCACCAAACTCGACGCCTCGCATTTCGATAGCAAAGCCCGTCAATGGGACGACAACCCTTTATTCCGGGAACGCGGACTAATGATTGCAGAAGCCATCCGCAAAGCCGTGCCTTTGCATCGACGCATGAACGCCCTCGATTACGGCTGCGGCACGGGCCTGCTTTCGTTTCCGCTCAAGGATGAACTCGGCGCGATCCTGATGGCGGACAGTTCGAGCGGCATGCTCGAGGTGGTGGCCGGGAAGATCGCCGCGCAGGGCGTCACCCACATGACGCCGATGCAGCTCGACCTGCTGGCCGACCCGCCGCCGGCGCAGCGCTTCGACCTGATCGTCACCGCGATGACGCTGCACCACGTGCCCGACACCGACCACATCCTGCGCATCTTCCACGACCTGCTGCAGCCCGGCGGTTATTTGTGCATCGCCGACCTGGACAAGGAGGATGGCTCCTTCCACGGCCCGGAGGTCGACGTGCACCATGGCTTCGACCGGACTGACCTGAGCCTGCGCGCGGCACAGGCCGGGTTTGCCGACATGCAGTTTCAGACCGTGTTCAGCATTGCCAAGGAACACGCGACCGGGACACGGGACTACCCGGTGTTCTTGATGACCGCACGACGCCCAGGCGCATAGCAGCTACCCATCAAAGGGACGAAGCTCGGATATTTCCGGGCGAAAACAAATGGGGCAAGACCTTCGGGCTTTCCTGACCCTGGAAAGCCGCATTCACGCCTCAAGCTGTTTTCTCGCCCAGGCCAGAATGGGCTGCAGGCGCGGCGGCAGCAGGCGCGCGGCCTCGCTGAAGCCCACCCAGCGCCACTCGTGGTGTTCCGGGCGCCCGAGTTCCGGCGAGATCGGCAGGGTGATGAACTTCTGTGTGGTTTCTGCCAGGTAGTAGCGCGCCACCTTGCCGCGGCGATAGGGTGCGGTCTCGCAATACCCCTCCCCCCAGCGAAATGCGAGATCGGTGATCGAGGACTCCTCGGCCGTCTCCCGGATGGCCGCATCGAGTGGCGTTTCGCCCGGCTCCACCGTGCCCTTGGGAAAGTCCCAGTTGCGGTATGCACGCAGCACCAGCAGGCGCCAGCCGCTGTTGGCCCGGCGGGCGACGACCACCCCTGCCGAGAAGGCAGGGGCTTGGGGGGCAGTTGGCGCTTGAGGCCCGGTCATAAGCCAGTCATGGCACGCTGCGTGCGGAGGTCCGGCGTCAGCCTGTCTTGCAGGCAGCCAGATGCATCCGCCATTCGGCGAGCAGGGCCGCTCGGGCTTCGGCGTCACCGCGGATCACGGCCAGGAGTTCGGGGCCTGCCTGCAACTCCGTGCGCTGCCAGCCGGACTCGGTGGCGCATTCCACGATGATTGCCCACCTTCCCTCCCGGGGTTCGACGGCATAGAGATGTGCGGAAAGCCCCAAACTGTCCAGGAGGGTGCCCACGGCGGCCTTGGCCGGCGCCAGATCGGCTTCGCTAGGGTCTGTCATGCTTTAGTTGCCGGGCCGCTGCATGCGCAGCAACGCGTGACCGCTGCAACAGGGATGTTTCATGAGAGTCCTCCGTAAGCAATGGGTGGAAAACTCATCATAGTGGTTGGACGCGCGTGTGGCTTCCCTGAATCCACACAGCGGTGCTTTACACCCGGATACCCCAACCTAAGATGGGTTGGAAGGGGGTCATGAAGATCGACTACGACCAGGCGAGCGGCCGGGGGCAAGGTCGCCGTCATCGGGATGCTGAGGCCAGTCGCCCCATGGGCAATTTCACCGCGGGGAGGCTGTCCACCTAGGCGGCCAGACGCAGGCAGATGGAATAGCTGATAATCAGCTCCGACCCGGCCGACCGCGTTTTCCGGATGGAAATCATGTCTAATAAATTTGGAACGTTCTTAAGAACCAAAAAAATGCTTGTTTTCTTGATCGTCGTCGCCTCGATTATTGCCACCATCATCGCGCTGAATTTTATTCCGGGCGAGAAGAAAGTTCAGACCCGAATCAGCGAAATCTACGCTGTACACGACCCGCAGTTCCTGCGCTCGATGAGCCATTTGCTCGGTCCACCCCTGGTGTCCGGCAATCAGGTCAAGGAACTGATCAACGGCGACGAAATTTTCCCGCCGATGCTGGCGGCCATTCGCGCCGCCGAAAAAACCATCACGTTTGAAACCTATATTTACTGGTCCGGCGAAATCGGCAAGGAATTTGCCGAGGCACTCGCGCAACGCGCACGTGCGGGCGTCAAGGTGCATGTCCTGGTCGACTGGGCCGGTAGCGTCAAGATGGACGATCAGTTATTGCAGCTGATGAAAGACGCCGGGGTCGAGATCCTTAAATACCATCCGCTGCACTGGTACCACCTTGCCCGCATGAACAATCGAACCCATCGCAAGCTGTTGGTAGTCGACGGCAAGATTGGCTTCACCGGTGGCGTCGGCATTGCCGATAACTGGTTGGGGCATGCGCAGGATGCCGATCATTGGCGTGACTCGCATTTTCGTATCGAAGGTCCGGCGGTAGCGCACATGCAGGCGGCATTCATGGACAACTGGATGAAAACCAGCGGTGAAGTGTTGCACGGCGAAGACTATTTCCCGCCGCTCAAACCGGTCGGCGAGCACTATGCGCAGGTATTCAAAAGCTCGTCGTCAGAAGGCAGCGAAAGTGTGCGCTTGATGTATTTGCTGTCGATTGCCTCGGCGCGCAAAACGGTTTATATCGCCAATGCCTATTTCGTACCCGACAACTTGTCGGTTCAGACCATCGTGCGTGCCCTGCAGCGCGGCGTGAAGGTCAAGATTCTCATGCCCGGCACGCGTACCGATTCGGAACCGGTGCGTCGCGCATCGCGGGCCCGCTGGGGTGACCTGCTCGAGGCGGGCGCCGAAATGTATGAATACCAGCCGACCATGTATCACTGCAAAGTGATGATTGTCGATGACGTGTGGGTGTCGGTCGGCTCGACCAATTTCGATTCGCGCTCGTTTCGCCTCAATGATGAAGCCAACCTCAACATTTACGATCACGCGTTTGCGCAACGCCAGATCGACATCTTTGAGGACGATCTGAAAAAATCCCGGCAGATTACCTACGAGGCATGGCAGGGCCGTCCTTGGGGTGAAAAATTGCTTGAGCACGCCATGGCGTTGCTGCGGTCGCAGCTGTAACCCTGGCAGTGGTGCCTTGCTGCTCAGACCCGCTCGCAGGCGATCGCTCGCACAACGATCTCATCCTGGCGAAAGGTTTGCTATACAGCGGCCGTAGGCCCCGAAATGCGTGCGCCTGAAAATGCCTACCAAAGTGGCGCCAGATAAAATTCAGAAGCAACGCATAATCAAGGTCGGACGCACGTCAATTCAACGAATTACACACTTGAAGAAACTGGACATGTCGAAAAAAGTAGTTGCACACGCTTCGATCCCAGATCCAAAGCAAAACCGCATCCTTGCAGCCCTTCCTGCGCAGGATTACGAGCGGCTGTTGCCCGATCTTGAACTCATTGAGATGCCTTTGGGATGGACGATGTCCGAGTCAGGTGACCATGTAAATTTTCTGCATTTTCCGACCAGCGGCATTGTCTCGCTGATTTACTCCCTGGAAGACGGTTCCTCTAGCGAAACCGCTCTGGTGGGTGACGAGGGGATGGTCGGCATTTCCATTTTTATGGGAGGCGAGAGCATGCCTACCAGCACGGAAGTGCAGAGCGCAGGCCATGCTTATCGACTCAGCCGGAAAGTGATGAAACGAGAATTCTCGTTAGGAGGTCAACTGCAACACGTAGCACTGCTTTTCACGCAGGCACTGATTTGCCAGACATCTCAAACTGCAGTGTGCAACCAACACCATTCACTGGATCAGCAAATGTGCCGATGGCTGTTGATGAGTATGGATAGATTGCATGACAACGAATTAGTGATAACGCAACAGATGATTGGGAAGTTATTGGGTGTACGCCGGGAGAGCGTGACCCAAACTGTTGGACAGTTACAAAAAGACGGATTGATTGTTCGCACACGCGGTTGCATCACCGTGGTGGATCGCCCCAAACTTGAACAGCGAGTGTGTGAGTGCTATGCGGTGGTTAAAGATGAGTATGAGCGTTTGCTCCCATCCAGCCGAAATTCAAAGTAAGTACGGAGAATTTATTCAGGCCGCATCTCCACCCGGCCAGCTTATTTTTTGGAAATTTCCGTCAGGCTGCGAAACACATCGTTGAAAGACACCTCGCGATTACGTACAAAACAGGCCACTTCTGCAACTGCACAAATGGACAGTTCATCACCCGCCATCATCCATCCCCGGGGCGGCCAACCCTGCGTGCCGGAAAGGGTCATGAGAATATCGCTGTTATGGTGGGTGATCCGTCCATTCGCGTAACACAACTCTGCAGCCAGTTGCGTATCAACCTGATCCAAATGACCTGCGGCCTCTGCCAGCGTCCCATCGTCATAGAAACGGATTGCGGCAACGACACCCTTGAGCACAGACAGGCTCTCCAAATCTAACATGGTCAATTCTCCTTTTACAGGCGCCGAATTCAGACGGTGGCATTGAAGCGCTGGTAAGCCGCGTCGTAATCGAAATCTTTGCTGTGCGCCAGAATCGCATTGCCGTTCATGCCCATCACCACGTGATCCAGGGTCACAAAGGCAAAACCGCGTTCGGGAAGAAACCCTTGCTGACCTGTCAGCTTCGTCCATCCCGTGGCCTGCATACGGTAAATCGCCATATTGGCGGCACACATCTGCGCAACAAGCTCCGCAAAATCCCGCTTCAGGTCACCCCGCATTTGGCCTAACTCGCCAGTGCAAGAAAATTCGATCGCACCATATACCCCTGGTAAAGACATCAATTCATCCAATGCTGGCATTTGGCTCTCCTTTCCCACCCGGTTTGATGATTTCAGCAACAGCCGATTCCGTCATGGCCTTAATCACCTGATTGAATGAGGTTTGCCGCCCCTGCACGATGCACATACTGTCGTGAATCGTGACGATGGACATTTCAGGCCCCCACGTCATCCAGCCGTAACAGCTATCCCATCCTGATTGATCAGCCATGCGACCCAGCAGGCGACCCTGCATTTCCATAGTCATCGTAATGGCTGTGCATAGGTGAACCATTTCTCCCGCTTCGGCTTCGGTCAACGCCCCCTCGAACTCCTCCAGGAAACCCTTTCTGGAAAAGAGACCGGCGGCCACAGTGCCAGGCAATTTCACCAACTCAGATGCTCTAGACATGACACCCCCACAAAATATCCAGACCTGAAAATGAGTATAGGAAGTAATAAGCCTTTTTTCTCTGATAACCATCGACCATTCCCTCCTAAGATGGATGAGAAGGATGCTCCGCCGGCTGGCTTCGCCCGTGCCGCATCTCTCACCTTCACGTCCGGCAGAAGAAAGGAGGCCCCCAATGCAGATCGCTCCAAAAATCACGCCCTGTTTGTGGTTCGACAACCAGGCCGAAGAGGCGGCCGCTTTCTATACCGCCATCTTCAAGAATTCCAGAATCGGCAGAATCACGCGCTACGGGAAGGAAGGCTTCGAGATTCACGGCAGGCCGGCGGGAACGGTGATGACCGTTGAATTCGAGCTCGACGGCCAGGCATTTACCGCGCTCAACGGCGGCCCGGTATTCAGGTTCAACGAAGCCGTCTCGTTTCAGGTGCTGTGCGAAACCCAGCAGGAGGTGGATTTTTACTGGGCAAGGCTTGCCGAGGGCGGGGACGAACAGGCGCAGCAGTGCGGCTGGCTGAAGGACAAATTTGGCCTGTCGTGGCAGGTTTTTCCCAAGGTGTTGACCGAATGGGTGGGCGACCCCGCTTCCGAGAAATCGCAACGCGCCATGAAAGCGATGCTGCAGATGAAGAAGATCGATCTGGAATCAATCCGGCAGGCCTACGACGGCACGGCATAGAGTCCCGGTACAAACTTTCCTGCTTGCCCCATTCGGCATGAAAATGAGCGTGCACGCGGCAAGGCGCCATGTGCACGTCAGCATCCTTACAATGGGACCCGAATGAATATCGAATACCGCGACAACGCAAACATCAGCACTCAGGAAGCCATCGATCTCTATAAGCGTTCGACGCTGGGCGAGCGCCGGCCGGTTGATCGGCCGGATATCTTCGAGGGTATGCTGAGGAACGCGAATCTCGTGGTTACCGCCTGGGACGCAAGCCGTCTGATCGGGATTGCGCGCACGCTGACCGACTTCACGTATGTCGCTTACCTTGCCGATCTCGCCGTGGACGCCGAGTACCAGAATCGGGGCATCGGCAGGCAACTCATCGAGGAGACCCGGCGGCGACTCAAGCCGGAGTGCATGATCGTGCTGCTGGCCGCCCCGAAAGCCAATGAGTACTACCCCAAGCTTGGCTTCGAGCCCAATCCGCGGGCCTGGATACTCCCGGGTGCTAAATGATTCGTTGCAAACAGTAAAAGGCGGGGCAACTCAGCTTCGCTTATTTTTTTACTGAACGCCTGGATCGCCCACTCCTGTAAGGTCCTTTTCCTCGGCACGACCAAGAGATTCCACACCGGAGTCCCCCATGCGCGCTTTCCTTGTTCTCTGCCTCCTCGCCGCCCCCGCTGCGCACGCGGCCACCTGCACCGCCCACAGCGGCGCCACCCGCACCAGTCTGCTCGAGTTGTACACATCGGAGGGATGCAGTTCCTGCCCGCCGACCGACCGCTGGCTGTCGCAACTGCCCAAAGATTCCGGCGTGGTGCCGCTGGCGTTCCATGTGGACTACTGGGACCGGCTGGGCTGGAAGGACCGGTTCGCGCAGGCCACCTTCAGCCAGCGTCAACGCGACCGCAACAGCAGCCTCGGCTGGGTATACACCCCGCAGGTCATGCTCGACGGCGAGGACTTCCGCAGCTGGCATCGCGGTCTACCCACCCGCTCGAATACCCCAGCCCAAGCCAGTCTCTCGCTCACCCTCGCCCAAACGCCCGAGTACATCGAGATCCAGGCCGAAAGCCGCTTCGCCTCCCCGGGCGCCGTACGCAACGCAAAGCTATATCTGGCGCTGACCGAGAACCGCCTCAGTTCGAACGTCACCGCAGGCGAAAACGCCCAGCGAACGCTGCATCACGATTACGTCGTGCGTAAACTCGCGGGGCCTTTCGATTCTTTGCGTGTCAGTTACCGCTTTACCCTGCATCCGGACTGGAAAGCAACTGAGCTTGGCGTCGTGGCCTTCGTCACTGATGCGCGTGGCGCAACCCTGCAAGCCTTGGCGCGACCCAGTTGTCCTTGATACGCCCAGTCAAAGAGTCAATGTAAATCAAAGGGAGCATTGGCGGAAAAATCGGTCCGCCAGCGGCCGTGCATTTAACTATTCCCCGTCTGGGCCGATCCCTCCATCACGAACATGGCGCCGATGCGAGATTCTCTTGAACACACAGCAACCCCCTGCCGTGAGCCACCATTCCCGTGCCCCGGACGAAGCGCCGACTGCGGAAGAGGGTCTGGCCACGCACGCCAAACGCGCGCTGCTTACCAGGCTGCGCGCCAGGGTCACCGCCGTTCTCGATGCCGGCATTGCGTTCCTGCAAAAGCTGCGCAAGAAAGCCGGCGGTGGGCAAGGCGCCACGGAAGGCGAGGACAGACCCGGAGCGCGGAATGACAGACCGAAGGAACGGCAAGGGTCGGCTGCGCCCCAAGTTGAGGCTGACGCACCCAAGCCAAAGCGCCGCCTGCGCGCTTTCCTGATCTATGTCGGACTCATGCTGGCAGGTGGGTTGGGGGGCGGCGCCCTCGCCTACACCCAGTTCCAGAAACAGGTCGACCGGCAGCTGGAGGAAAGCCGAGGGCTGGAAGCCGCGCTCGCGAAAAAAACCCAACCCAGTGCCAACACCCTGAAAACGTTTGAGGAAGAACTGCTTAGGCGCGACAAGGTGGAGAAAAAACTCGCGGCCACCTTCGCCGAGTTCACGGAATCCACGGACAACTCCTACTCCCTGCTCAAAAATCTGCTCGGCCGGCAGTTTGCTGAAAACCGGCGTCTTGAAGCCGCGCTGGCGGAAAACGCCAAATCCAGCGCCAAAACCCGGCAGGCGCTTGAGGAAGAGCAGGCCACGCGCACCGGAGCGGAGGAAAAACTGGCGTCCTCTCTTGCCGAGCACTCGAAGTCCGCAACCGAGCAACAACAGCAGCTCGACGCCGCGGAAAAACAGCTGGCAATGCTGGCCGCCGGCGAAGGCACGCGCAATGTCCAACGGGAGGCGCCTGCCAGCCGCCGCAACGACGGCAGCAGGACCCGTCCGCCCAGGTCGGGCAACTTCACCGTGAATACCAAGAACGTCGGCTCTCTGAAGGGCTGCATCGACGATTTCAACCAGTAAGTTAGCCGAACACGTATTTCATCCCCACCGCGTGCCAGTGCAGCGCCTCCTCTTCCAGCGCACGCTGGGTGAGCGGCCGGCTTTCCAGCCAGCCTTCGGGCAGGGTCAGACGAAAACGCTTGTTGCTGGCTTCCACTTTCACGTTGGGCAGGCGCGGTTCGGCGCGGCTGCGGCAGAGGATGGCCGCCTGGCGCAGCAGCCACACCAGCAAGCGGTCATTGTCGGACACGGCCGCTGCGTCAGCGGCAAACTCCGGCAGTTTGTTCAATGCGCCGCGCTGGGCACGCGCCAGCAAGGCCAGCCGCGCCTGGTCGGTGCGGGAAAAGCCCGGCATGTCGGCGTTTTCCAGGATGTAGCCGGAATGGCGGTGATAGCCGCCGTGCGACACCGACAGGCCGATTTCGTGCAGTCGCGCAGCCCAGTCGAGGAAGCGCACATCGTTTTCGCCACCGCCTCCGGTTGTCGCCAGCAGCTTCAGCGCCACGCGTTTGACGCGCGCCGCCTGCTGGGTGTCGATGTGGTAGCGGCGCATGAACTCGTCCACCGTCGCCTCGCGCATGTCCTGCTTGTGGAAGCGTCCCAGCAGGTCGTAGAGGATGCCCTCGCGCATGGCGGTTTCGGCCACGTCCATCTGCTCGATCCCGAGTTCGGCAAACAGTCCGGCCATGATGGCAAAGCCGCCCGCGATGACGGGACGGCGGTCGCTACGCAAACCGGCGAGTTGCAGCGCGTCGACATGCCCGGCCTTGATCATCAGGCTGCGCAGCAGCGCGAGGCCGTCGGCGGTAATCCCGCTCTCCGACAGCCCGTTTTGTTCGAGAATTTCGCGCAGCGCGCGGGCCGTACCGCTGGAACCGATGGCCTGCTGCCAGTTGTCTTTGGAAAACTCGCGGGCGATGCGCTCGACCTCCACGCGCGCCGCCATCTCGGCGGCTTTCAGCGCGGCCTTGTCGATCACCCCGCCGGCGAAAAAGCGCTGCGAAAAGTTCACGCAGCCCATGTGCAGGCTTTCGCGCTCGTGCGGTTTCAGGCCGTGGCCGATGATGAACTCGGTCGAGCCGCCGCCGATATCGACCACCAGCCGCCGGTCGGGCGAGGCCGGCAGCGAATGAGCGACCCCCAGATAAATCAGCCGCGCCTCCTCGCGCCCGGCGACGATTTCAATCGGATGTCCCAGCGCGATTTCGGCCTGGGGAATGAAGATGTCGGCATTCCTGGCGATGCGCAGCGTCGAGGTGCCGATGCAGCGAATCGCTTCGGGCGACAGGCCGCGCAGGCGCTCGCCAAAGCGGTGCAGACAGGCCAGCGCACGTGCCTGGGTGGCGTCATCGAGCTGCTTGTCGTCGGTCAGCCCGCCGGCCAGGCGCACGGTTTCCTTCAGCGAATCGAGCGGATAGAGCTGGTCGCCGGCCACGCGCGCGACTTCCAGACGGAAAGAATTGGAACCGAGGTCGACGGCGGCGAGGGTGTCGTAGGTTTGCAGGTTCATGCCGTGCTGCCAAAGAAAAGATAGGCCATGCCGATGGCGGCAAGGATGCCGGCGATGTCGGCGATCAGACCGCAGGTGACGGCATGGCGAACGCGCTTGATGCCAACCGCGCCGAAATATACCGCCAGCACGTAAAACGTCGTCTCGGTGCTGCCCTGCACGATCGACGCCAGCCGCCCGGCAAATGAATCCGCGCCGTGCGTCTGCATGGTGTCGATCATCATGGCACGCGCACCGCTGCCTGAAAACGGTTTCATCAAGGCGGTGGGCAAGCCGTCGACCCAGCGCGCGTCGAAGCCCAGCGCCAGCACCGCGCCGCGCATCCCGCCCATCAGCAGGTCGAGCGCGCCGCTGGCGCGGAATACGGCGATGGCCACCAGCATCGCGACAAGATACGGAATGATCGTGACCGCCGTGTGAAAGCCTTCCTTGGCGCCTTCGATGAAGGCCTCGTAGGCATTGACCCGGCGCCGCACCGCCATCAGCAGGAAGGTGACGATGAGGCCGAACAGCAGCACGTTGCTCAGGATCGACGACTGCCGCGTCATCGCCGCGGCGTCGAGGCTGCCGAAATAAACCACCAGCCCGCCGATCAGCGCAGTGGCGCCGCCCAGGTAGGCCATCGTGACGCGATTCCACAGGTGCAGGCGCTGAAAGAAGCCGGTGACAAAGAGCCCGACCAGGGTGCCGATGTAGGTGGTGATGAGGAGCGGCACGAACACATCGGTGGGATCGGCGGCGCCGAGCTGTGCGCGGAAGGTGAAGATGGTCACCGGCAGCAGGGTGACCGACGCGGTATTGATCACCAGGAACAGCACCTGCGCATCGCTGGCGGTGTCGGGCGTGGGGTTAAGCTTTTGCAGTTCCTGCATCGCCTTGATGCCGAGCGGCGTGGCTGCATTGTCCAGCCCCAGCATGTTGGCGCCCATGTTCATGGTCATTGCGCCGAGCGCCGGATGGTTCGCCGGCACGTCGGGAAACAGGCGACGAAACAAGGGTGCCAGGCCGCGTGTCAGCACCTCGAGCATGCCGGCGCGCTCGCCGATTTTCATCACGCCGAGCCACAGCGCCATCACGCCGGTCAAACCCAGCGCGATTTCAAACGCGGTCTTGCTGCTGGTAAACAAGGCTTTCACCAGTGCGGCGAAAATGTCCGCATCGCCGAGGAAAACCAGTTTGTACAACGCAATCAGAAAGGCGACCAGAAAGAAGCCGATCCACAGCGCGTTGAGCATGGGGCGTTACGCCACCCAGCCGGCGATGACGACCAGCAGCCCTGCCACCAGCCAGATCACCAGGCCGCGCCAGATCATGCTGACGGCGCTGTCGATGCAGTCGGCATCAGGGGGCTGGCCGGTGCCGAGTTCGGGCCGCCACACGGTTTCCCCGCCCACGCTGACGCTCTGTCCCAGCCGCACGCCCATGGCGCCTGCGCCGGCAGCGAGCACCACGCCCTCTTCCGGCTCCGGCCAGGCTGGCGCCTGGGTACGCCAGCAATACGTGGCGTCCTCGAAATTGCCGGCGATGGCGTAGGTCAGCGCGGTCAGCCGTGCAGGCAGCCAGTTGATGGCGTGAAACGCACGCTGGGCAAACACCCCGAAGCTTCCCCGGCTGGTCACCCAGCGCCGCGCCAGAATCGATGCGGCCCGGAACAGCACCGCGCCGACCGGACCCAGCGGCACCAGCAACACAAACCAGAGCAGCACGCCGAACATCTGCCGGTGGCTCGCTGCCATCACCTGCTCGATGCAGACCCGGGCGATGTCGTCGGCGCTGAACTGGCTGGCATCGCCGCCTCGCCACTCACCGAGCTGCACGCGCGCGCCATCGAGGTCGCCGGCGCGCAGCAGACGCGCAATCTGCTCGGCGTTGTCGCTGAAATATTTGAACCCCAGGGTGAAATACAGCACGACCACATTCCACGCCCAGCCGAGGACGGGGCTGATGCCGTCGAGCAGGGCAAAAACCAGCCACACGCCCGCCAGTACCGGCAGCACCGCCAGCGCCCAGGCAATCGCACCGTGGCTGTATTCGCCGGCATTGAAGCGACGATCGAGCCACTGGGTGAAACGGGAGTAGTGCTGGTAGTGCGGCATCGGCTGCCGCAACGGGCGCAGATGTTCGAGGGCAACGGCGGCAAGAACGGAGAAGAAAGCCATCAGCGGTTCATTTCCAGGGTAAAGGTACCGATGCGGCTTGCCTGACCTGCCGGTCGATACAGTTCGACTGTCGGCATGACGATGGCTAGCCCGTGCGATGCCAGCGTATCGGACAGCGCCTGATAGGCCTTGGACGGTGCCAGCAGCACCGCTGCCTGCACCTGCGCGGCATATACCGGACGACGCTCGATGCGGCCTTCCTGCAGGCCTTCCGGGATCGGGGCGCTGTCGGCCAGGATGTAGCCCAGTTGCGCGCGCACCTTGCCGTTGGCAGCGCGCGGGTCGGTGAGAATCACGCTGATCGTGTCGCCCGCGGCCACCTTGGCCGCAGTGAATTTATCCAGCGCCGTGCGCTGCGATTTGCGCAGGTTGCTAATCGGGCCATCGTAGTCCAGATAAGCATAGCGATAAGGCCCCGCCTCGGTTTCGGTCACGCTGACCGAGCTGAATCCGCCCCACCACCAGAACACCGCCAGCAGCGGCAATACGAACGCCAGCACAAATGCCGGCCACTGTTTCTTGAACACGAATGACCCCCTTCTTCTTCCGAAAGAAGATACCACAGCCACGCCAGCGCTACCGGTCCGGCGCTCAACCCGCCCACCCCAAGTCGAAACCGACACGCAATGCACCTTACCTTGCCGAGCATCACCGACATGCCTAACCAGGACTGGCTTTTCGGCAAGTCTCAGTCAGCAGCGTTATCAGAGTCCGGGTGCAGATGCAGCGTTGCGGACACGTCATCCCGACCCAGTCCAGTGGAATGGGAAGCCTATAATGCAGGGCACTCTCGGGAGCCTGTCATGACCGTTCGCCTGCTGTTCACCCTGCTGTTGCTGACCCTGCTGCCCGCCGCCCATGCGGCCCAGCCTCCCAGGATCAACGAAGCGACCGTTCCGATGCAAGCCGTGCAGTTGGGCCCCCACAGCTATTTCGTGCAGGGCCTGCCTGGCGCGGCGTCCAGCGAAAACCAGGGTTTCATGTCCAATGCCGGGTTTGTCGTCACGCGCGACGGCGTGGTGGTATTCGACGCGCTGGCCTCGCCGCCGCTGGCCGAAAAACTGGTCAGCCTGATTCGCAAGATCACCAAGCAGCCGATCAAGCGCGTCGTCGTCAGCCATTACCACGCCGACCATTTCTACGGCCTGCAGGTATTCAAGGCGCTGGGGGCCGAAATCTGGGCGCACCGTGCCGCCGAAGGCGCCACCCGCAGCGAAGGCGCGGCCGAGCGCTTTGCTCAGCGCAAGGAAGCGCTCTTTCCCTGGGTGGACGACACCACGCAGTTGCTGGAGGCAGACCGCTTCCTCGAAGGCGACACCGATTTTGAAATGGGTGGCCTCCACTTCGCGCTGCGCTACGTCGGCCCGGCGCACTCCAGCGAGGACATGGCGATGCTGGTGAAAGAAGACCGCGTGCTCTATGCCGGCGACCTGGTATTTCGCGGCCGCGTGCCGTTTGTCGGCGACGCCGACAGCCGCGCCTGGATCGCCGCGCTCGACAAGCTGATCGTGCTCGACCCCAAGGTTCTGGTGCCCGGCCACGGTGCCCTCTCGCGCACGCCGCGCGCCGACCTCGTCTTCACGCGCGATTACCTGAAATTCCTGCGCGACCAGATGGGCCCGGCTGCACGCAACCTGGTTCCCTTCGAAGAAGCCTATGAAAAAACCGACTGGTCGAAATACCGCGCCATGCCGGCATTCGACGAAGCCAACCGGCTGAACGCGTACAACCAGTATTTGCGGCTGGAGCAGGAAGGCGGAGAGTAAACGCAGCAGTCGCCAGGGTCTGGAGCGCTCGAATTCACCCACGTTGGCGCGGCGAATCGCTTTCTCGTTATCCCAATTCATCCATATAGCGCGATAATTGCAAGCTATACATCAACAAGAAATAGCTTATCCATCTCGCTCCATGCTCTGCTCCCCCGAAGAACTCCTGCAAAAAAACCAGGCATTGTCGAACACTTGGCAGCGTTATCAAGCGCTGCCAAGTTTTGACAGCTTCGTCGAGCTGGCGGTATCGATCAACAGTTTTACCGAGTTCCTGATCGACAAGGGCATCACGGCCCTGCATCACGCCAGCCACCAGCTGGAGCAGGTGACGCTGACGTTGTTCAGCAAGGACGTGGCGCATCCGTTGCCGCAAGCCGCGCTGGACGACCTGAACGAACGCGTACTTGCGCTGGCACGCATGGCGAATGCCCATGCCACGGCCACCGCCGGCCTGTCCGAGCGGCGCCATGACCCGCAACACCACACCGCCCATGACATGCGGGTGGGCCAGTCCTGGCTGATCGGGCATGACCAGGCGGCCTGGGCTGACTTGCAGGCCCAGCTTGGTTATTTCGGCATGACCGCGCAGTTCGCCACCTGGAAACAGCCCTTGCCGGGCAGCGCGGGGGTCGCCCCCTTGCTGCTGCTCGACATGAGCAGCCTGCCCGAAGCCGAGTGGAGCAGCCGGATCCAGGCACTGCGGCAACGGTTTGCGATGGGACAACTGATCTGTCTCGGGGTGCGCTCCGATTTCGAGCAGCTGCAACAAGCCCTGCGTGGCGGTTGCGATAGCTGCCTGCTGGAAGGCACGCCCCCGCATGCCATCGTCGAACACATTCTGGAACTGAACGAGCGGCATGAGCAGGAAGCGTATCGCGTGCTGATCGTGGAAGACTCCAAGACCGCCAGTCATCTCATCCGCCGCACGCTGGAAGAAAACCAGATCGTCACCGCGATCGTCAACGACCCGCGCCACACGCTGAGTGCGCTACGCCAGTTCAACCCGGACCTGATCCTGATGGACATGTACATGCCGAACTGCACCGGCGTCGAGGCCGCGCGCATCATTCGTCAGCACAACGAATTCCTCAGCACCCCGATCGTCTACCTGTCCGGCGAAACCAACGTCGCCCTGCAGGTCGACGCCATGCGGCTGGGCGGCGACCATTTCCTCACCAAACCCTTCAACCCGGTATTCCTCAACGCGATCGTCAAGAGCAAGATCGAGCGCTATCGGGCGCTGCGCCGCACCATGTACCACGACAGCCTGACCGGCCTGCTCAACCATTCCAGCGGCAAAAACACGCTGGACATGTTGCTGTCCAGTGTGGCGCACGAGGGCGGTTTCCTGTCGGTGGTGATGATGGACATCGACCATTTCAAGCAGGTCAACGACACCTACGGCCATCCCGTGGGCGACCAGGTCATCCGCAGCCTGTCGTGGCTGCTCAAGCAGCGCCTGCGCAAGCAGGACATTATCTGTCGCTACGGCGGCGAGGAATTCCTCATCGGCCTGCCGCACACCGATGCCGAACACGCATTTGCCATCATGGATCGCATCCGCCAGGATTTCGCGCAAATCCGCCATCCCTATGGCGACAGCCATTTCCTCATCAGCGCCAGCGGCGGTATCGCCACTTACCCGCTTTATCAAACCGGCGATGCCCTGATCAAGGCCGCGGACGCAGCGCTCTACCAGGCCAAGCACGGCGGTCGCAACCGCATTCACACTGACGAAGACTGAGCGCCTCGGCCCCGACTGACGCTCAGTTCAGGATCAGCTTCAGGCCAATCAGGATGGTCACGATTTCAAACGCCCGCTTGATCCACAGGTTGCCTTTCCTGATCGCCAGGTGGCTGCCCAGATAGCCGCCGAGGATCGACCCAGCCAGCAGCGCCGGCATCCAGTCCCACGCCACCGTGCCGATCATGCCCAGCACCAGCGCGCCGGTGCCGTTCCACACCAGGCCGCACAGGATCAGCGTATAGGCCACCGCGCGCGTGTAATCGAGGCCGAACCAGCGGATCAGCCAGAGTGTGAGGAACAGGCCGGTGCCGCTGGTGATCGAGCCATTGAGAAAGCCGACGACAAACAGCCCCGCCATGCCGCCGATCAGCGCCGCACCCTGCCGGTTCCTGGGCGCATGGTCCATGCCGAGCCTGGGTTTGAACACCGAATACAGCCCCAGCCCCAAGATCAGCACACCCAGCGCCAGGGTGGCGATACGCTCAGGAATGTGCAGGATCGTCAACGCACCCAGCACCACGCCGGGCAGACCCGCGCCGAGAATGATCAGCGAGAAGCGGCGTTCGAGATGCGATTCCTTCAGGTGACGCAGCGTGGCGCCGAGGCCGAGCGCCACACTGGCGACCTTGTGGGTGGCGAGCGCCACGCCAAACGGCAGCCCCAGAAAAATCAGCATGGGAAACTGGATCAGCCCTGCCCCGCCGCCGGACAAGGCCGAAAAGAAATTGGCCGCCAGCGAGGCGGCGAACAGAACCAGCTGCTCGAGCACGCTTACTTAAGCGTGACGCCGATTTCGGCCGGCAGTCTGGCGTAAACCAGTTTCAGGCCCGCCTCGGCGATGGTCTTCAGCAACTGGTCGGCCATCGCCGCATCGACGAAAAACTCCACCACCACCGGCAGCTCGCCCGCGAGTTCGAAAAATCCCGCGTCGTGCCGGCCGTGGCGGCCAAACCCGGCCAGCGCGCGAAACGCCGAGCCGCCGCTGATGCCGAGCCCCTGCGCCATATCGAGCAGCCACTCGTAAGTCAGCTTGCCGTGATGGCGGCTGGCTTCGGACACAAACACCTGCAAACAGACAGCGCTCATTTGAAAAGCCTCATCGAATAAAACCCCAGCCCGGTGGCCAGGAAGGAGCCCGTCATGTGGGCAAACGCAATCAGGCCGCCGGTCATCCACAGGCCGCGCATCAGTGCGGTGACGACTTCAGCAGAAAACGTGGAAAACGTGGTCAGACCGCCGAGCAGGCCGGTAATGAGAAACAGCCGCGCTTCCGGCGGCACGCCAGGATGCTCGGAAAACCAGGCGATGAAAAAACCGATGAAATAACCACCGACCAAATTGGCGGCCAGCGTGCCGAGCGGCAACGAAGGAAACAGCGGATTGAGCCACAGCCCCAGCCCCCAGCGCAGCCAAGCGCCGATGGCCGCACCCAGGCCGATGGCAAGGAAAGCGGTCATGGCTGGTCAGGCGCTTACATCGCGTCCTTGATGATGTCGGTGAGCAGCTTCTCCAGCTCGACCAGTGTCTTCTTCAACGCCGGATTCTTGGTAACGGCCGGCTTGCGGTAAGCGAGGTACACCGTCTTGTCGTTGGGAATCGTGTAGACCACCACGCTGTAGGGACACATCACGATCGAGTGCGGATCAGCTTCCATCATGTGGCGCGAAATCGTGGCACTGCAGAATTCGAACTGCTCGGAGTTTTCGTACACCTGCCGGGTCTCGCCGATGTCCTTGCCGGTGCGGTCCAGCATCGCGGCGATCTTGTTGGTGTTGGTAATCTTCAGGCCCTTTCCCTCGATCGCCATCTGGAGATTGTCGCGCACGTCCTGGTAGGCGCCCTGGGTCTTGAACAGCACGGTGTAGCTTTCGGCGGCCAGCGCGGAAAACGGCAGGCAAAGCAGCGCGCATACGGCAAGGATTTTTTTCATGTTGGACATCCGGAATGGCAAAGCGCGATTTTCAACCGCGCGCCGATAAACGGCAAGGGTCGTTTGCTACACTCGCTCATGACGACTCGATCCAAAACAGCGCAACTCAAGGCGGACGGCCGCTTCTGGCTAACCCTAGACGGCAGGAATTTCCTCGGTCGCGGCCGCGTCGAACTGCTGCAACGCATCCGCGAAACCGGCTCCATCTCGAAGGCCGCCAAGGCGATGAAAATGAGCTACAAGGCGGCGTGGGACGCGGTCGATGCGATGAACGCCGCGTGGCAGTCGCCGCTGGTGGAAAGCGGCCCCGCCGGCAGTCGGCTGACCGACGATGCCGAGCGGCTGATCGCCGCATTCCACAAGGCGGAAGCGCGGCACACGGCCTTCATGGAAAAGCTCGCCGACGGACTCTAGACCCGCGTTTTGTAGAACGTCAGTGGCGCGCCGGCTTTGGCGACGGCCGGTTTCAGTTTCCCCACCACGTGCATTTCGCACGCCTTGCAGTCGAAGCGCAGGGTGAGCTTTTCGCTGCCGTTGACGAGCGTCAGCGGTGCGGCGCGCACGGTGCCCTGCACGCCGGTGACGCCCTTGGCCTGTTTGGGGCACAGGGAAAGCGAATAGCGCACGCAGTGCTTGGTGATCATCAGCGAGACCTCGCCGGGTTCCTCGTGGCTTTCGTAGGCGGCGGCGATGAGCTTGACGCCGTGCTTCGCATAGAAGTCGCGCGCCTTGTGGTTGTAGACGTTCGCCAGATAACTCAGCGTGTCCTCGGGATAGATCGCAGCCGGCTCGACCGGCTTTGCGCACGGGGGACGCTGATACGCGGCAGCGCGTACGGCTTCCAGCGCGGCGACCGCATCGCGGCGCAGCGCGTTCAGCAAAGACGCCGGCACGAACCAGGGCTGCGACAGTTCCAGGGAAATGCCCATAGCTGAAAACGCTGTGGTGCCAAGCTTGCCCAGATGCTCGCGCAGGGTGGCCTCGGCCTTGGCGGCATCCTTGGCCGGCTCCTTGGCGTGCGCAGCTTCCGCCGTCGCAGTGTTGCCGTCCTCGTCGGTCAAGGTCAGCGAAAAGCCGGCTGCGGTTTCTTCCAGCCGCAGCCACACACCGATGCGGCGCTCGCTGGAGGATTTGTCCAGCAGGCGCGTCCAGTTCATGTCGCGGTTGCGGTTGATCAGCGTCCCCGCGCGCAAGTCCCTGAAGCCCGCCATCGGGTCTTTCGGAAACACGCGCCATATGCCCCCACCCACTTTTTCGGCGCGGTTGATCGCGAGGCCGGTCAGGTCTTTCTGCAGCGTGTAGTAGCAGAGGCCGTCGCCGTTGTTCAACACGACGTCGGGCGAGTCGGTTTGCAGCTCGACCCATTTGTCACCGACCTTGCTGACGTAGCCGACCGGCAGGCCGGGATTCTTCGGCGTGTCGAATGCGCCGATGTCGTCCTTGCGGCCGCCGACGAAGTAGTCGGTGAACTCGCGGTTGAAGTTCAGGTTGGGGTCGGGCGTGAAGGCAAACGTGGTGCGGCCTGAGGACGCGCGCGCGAATTCCGGGCGGCGTTCGATGATCTGGTCCAGCAGCGTGCGGTAATGGGCGGTGATGTTCTTCACATAACCCATGTCCTTGTAACGCCCTTCGATCTTGAAGCTGCGGATGCCGGCATCGATCAGCGCTTCGAGGTTGTCGCTCTGGTTGTTGTCCTTCATCGACAGCACGTGCTTGTCGTGCGCGACGATGCGGCCTTCCATGTCGGTGACCTGGTACGGCAGACGGCAGGCCTGCGAGCAGTCGCCGCGGTTGGCGCTGCGCCCGGTGTGGGCGTGGCTGATGTAGCACTGGCCGCTGTAGGCGACGCACAGCGCGCCATGGACGAAGAATTCCAGGGTGCAGCGTGCGGGGTCGGTGACGGCACGGATGGCCGCGATCTGTTCGAGGTCGAGCTCGCGCGCCAGAACAATCTGGGAGAGCCCCACGTCCTGCAGGAAGCGGGCTTTTTCCGGGGTGCGGATGTCGGTCTGGGTGCTCGCATGCAACTGGATCGGCGGCAGGTCGAGTTCCAGGAGGCCCATGTCCTGGATGATGAGCGCGTCGACGCCGGCGTCGTAAAGCTGCCAGATTTGCTGGCGCGCGGGCTCAAGTTCGTCGTCGTGCAGGATGGTGTTGAGCGTGACGAATACACGCGCATTGAAGCGGTGCGCGTGTTCGACCAGCCGCGCGATGTCGGCAACGTCGTTGGACGCCGCCGCGCGCGCGCCGAACGACGGCCCGCCGATGTACACCGCATCGGCGCCGTGGTTGACGGCTTCGATGCCGATGTCGGCGTCGCGCGCCGGCGCGAGCAATTCAAGTTGATGGGGTTGCACAGGGGGTGTTCCGGACAGCAAAGCGGTATTTTACCGGAGACCGCCCCCGCCCGGCTTATTGCGCCGGCTTATTGACCGCCTCGATCGCCAGGGTCAGCGTCACTTCGTCGCTGACGAAGGGCACGTTCTTGCCCATGTTGAACTCGGAGCGCTTGACCTGGGTGGTCGCATTGGCGCCGCAGGCGTCCACTTTCAGCATCGGGTGCGGCTGGCACTTGAAGTGGGTGATGGTCAGCGTCACCGGCCTGGTCACGCCCTTGATCGTGAGGTCGCCCGCCACGCTCACCGGCTGGTCACCCTTGAACTTCATCATGTTCGACTTGAAGGTGATGGTCGGGTAGACACTCGTGTCGAAGAAGTCGGCAGCCTGGATGTGCTCGTTGAACACGGCGTAGCCGGTGTTGACAGAGGTGGCGTCAATGGTCACGTCGACCGAGCCGGTCTTGGCGGCGCGATCGAGCACCACGGTCCCGCTGGTCTTGTCGAACTTGTGGGTCTGGTTGGAGAAGCCCAGGTGGTTGTAGCTGAAATGCGGATAGGTGTGGCTGTTGTCGATGGTATAGGTGACCGGCGCGGCCTGGGCGGTGACGGACACGGCGGCGAGTGCTGCGAAGAGGGCAAGACGTTTCATGTGAGGCTCCTTGAGGTGGATGAACAACGGGTTATTTGCCGGTGGCGGCAATTCTGAATCGGACCTGAACCTCGTTGGCGACGGTGGCGACGTCGGCCCACATGCCTTCGCCGATGCCGAAGTCGAGGCGCTTGAGGACGAAGCCGCCGTCGAAGGTGGCGGCATTCTTGCCGGGCAGGTAGGTCACCGGCACGGTCATGTCGCGGGTCTTGCCCTTGAGCGTGAGCGTGCCGTGGAGTTCAAAGCGGTTGTTGCCGAGCGCGCGCACCTCCCTGGAGACGAAGGTCGCCTTCGGATACACGCTGCGGTTGAACCACAGCTTGCCGGCGGATTCGTCGTCGGCTTCGGACGAGCCGGCATCAATGCTGGCAAGGTCGATCTCGATTTTTGCGCGGGCGGCCTCGGGTCTGGCCGGGTCGAACGCCATTTCAGTAGTGAAGCGCTTGAAGCCGCCCTTCACCGGCACGCCCATCTGGCGGAATTCGAAGTGGATCGTGCTCTGCTTCGGCAGCACCGTGCGGTATTCCACCGCGTGCGCCGCCGGCGCAGCCAGCGCCGCCAGCAGGACCAATTGGGTGATTTTCATGTGCGCTCCTTTCTGCTCCAGCCCATGCGCTGCAAAAACGGCTGGCGTTCGATGAAATGGTGTTGCAGGGCTGCGCCCACGTGCAGGATGACCAGGCCAAGCAGGGTGAAGTTCAGCGCCTTGTGCACCCCGGCGAGCAGGTCGCCCAGTTCGCGGTTCTTTTCAATCAGGTCGGGCAGTGGCAGCACGCCGAACCACACCGTCTGGAAGCCCTTGGCCGAACTCATCAGCCAACCCGACACGGGAATCGCAATCATCAGCAGGTAAAGCAGCCCATGCACAACTGCGCTGGCGCGCCGCTGCCAGGCGACCACGCTGTCGGGCAGTGGCGGCGGCGTGTGCGTCAGCCGCCAGTTCAACCGGACGGCGACCAGAAAAAACACCGTGACGCCGATCCATTTGTGATAGCTGTAGAGCTTCAACTTGTCGGGCGAAAGCGGCAGATCGACCATGTAGAGACCGAGCGGGAACCCCACGAAAATCAGCAGCGCCACCAGCCAGTGCAGCACGATGGCCGGCGTCGAATAACGCATCACGGCGCTCATGGCTGCTCCTTTCTGAAAACTCGTTCCAGCGTGCGTAGGGCAGCTTGCCAGCGCTTGTGCTCGGCTGCGCTCGCCCCGGCAAAGCACGCGGCCAGATGTGCCATGTGTGCGGGAAAAACCCGGGCGAACAGGGCCTCCCCGGACTTTGTCAGGCGGATGATCTGGCAGCGACGGTCGCTGCCGTGGGCGATGCGCTCGACCCAGCCGCGATCGACCAGACGGTCGACCACGCCGGTGAGCGTGCCCTTGGTGATGAGGGTTTTCTCGCCGACCTCGGTGGCGGTCATCCCGGCGGTGTTGCCGAGCGTGGCGACGATGTCGAACTGCGGCGGCGTTAGCCCCAGCGCGCGGATGTCCGCGGCGGAGTAGGCCTCGAACGCCTGGTAGCACTGCACCAGGGCTTGCACGGTCGGCAGGAAGTCGGCTTGCTGGTTCATCGCTCGCTCATTTAGTCCTAACAAGGACCAAATTTAGTTCGTGTTAGAACCATTGTCAAGCGTTTTATTGATGAACCCGATCCAGTCCTGCCAACTCGAAACTGGCATCCTCAACAGACATGCAGCCCCCCCAACCATGAATGCAACGCCCGCTCCCCTGCTCAACCCGTATTACGACAGCGGCTGCCCGGTATGCACGCGCGAGATCGGCTTTTACCAGCGCCGGCGCGGCGCCGAGCGTATTCATTGGGTCAACCTGCCTCAATGCGCAGATGAAGATCTGGGAGCGGATTTGAGCCGCGAGGCGGCCACTGCCCGCCAGCACGCGCGCTGGCCTGACGGCCGGCTGGTGTCGGGCGCGCAGGCGTTCACCGCGCCATGGCAGACGCTGCCGGCGTTTCGCTTGGCCGGCCGTGTGGCGGCGCTGGCAGGCGTCGTGCAGCTTCTGGAATGGGGCTATCGGGGGGTTCTGAAGGTGCGCCAGCTGTGGCGCGGGGATGCGGGCGCGTGCCCGCTACCGAGCCGCGACATCAATCAATAGACCAACCATCCGGGGCGGCCCCGGACGTTCCGATATTACGTTTCTTCACCCTCCCCCGCAGGCACACCGGCAGCTTCACAGCACCCCACGCACGCCTTGCCCGCGTCCGCCTCAATGCCCCCCGGCCCCCCATCCATGAGATAGCCCAGCCAGGCATTGGATATTTTTTCCTGAACACTGTTTTGCCCCTGACGTGCCTGCAGGTTCGCGAAGTCGAGTTCAAACAGGGGTTGATGCTGGTTAAAACAGGAAAAGACAAACCGGGACGGCTCGCCGGTCGTGCTGTCCACATGACGGCAGAGGCATTGGGCGCACACTTCCTTCATCATGCATTGCATCGGACTGTTCACGGCCGCGATCGCATTGAAGCCGGGTTTCAGGGCGGGCTTGAGTTCGGCACGCAGCATCCTGCGGAAGGTTTCCATCGATTCCGGATGATCCGACACGATGAACTGGTCGGTCTGGCGCACCCAATCGGCAAAGGGCGCTTCCATCTCAGTGCAGGACTGCAGAAACTCGTCCAGCCCGTGCACGAAGCAGGCATCCTGCTGTCGCCGCAAGCTCAAGGCCGGTCCTTCGTCCAGCACCCAGATCGCCTGATCCGTCAGGATCTCGATGACGCGCTGCACGGCACGCGCCCGTTCCACATTGCGGAAATGGCCGATGAACACGATGCGGTTGCCTGCCGCGCGCCACATCGCCGCGCCGTCCACGGTGCTGGTCACGGCGGAGTGCCCGCCCGCCACCGTCACGGTTGAATTTTCCGGCACGGGCAGGCCGGTTCCGGTCGGTCCCATCAGGATCACGCGTGTGCCGGGCTTGAGCGACGCGGCAATCCGGCTCGACACGCCTACGCTGTTGATGAGCAGCTGCACCTCGCCGCGCGCCTTGTCCACATGCACGCCATCAATGGCCATGCCTTCCATCGCCAGCATCTGCCCCGCGACATGTTCCGCGTGCCGCTCGAAGTTCTGCAGCCGGTATACCTGCCCCGGCAGCCAGTGCCTGGTCGCCTGCGGCGCGCGCACGGTCAGACTGGTGAGATGCGGCGCCAGGCGCTCGACTGCCACCACTTCGGGACACAGGGCGACGTCGAGCGACGCAGCGAAGGCATCGAATGCGCCCTGATCGGGCACGGCTGCCTGTTGTGAATCGCGCCCCAGCAGCGCGGTGATGTCGCGTGCCGCATGCTTGCTCGACGCCATCGCCTTCACCACGCTGCCGTGGTACCAGGGATGGTTGTCGCCGACGAAGGACACCCTGAGATCGCCCGCACGATAGGAAGTGAAGAAGCCCGGCTGCGCGCCCTTGCAATGCCCCGTCGTTGCCACCCGCACCATCTCCCCGGCATCATCGATGCGATAGGCGGCGAAATACTTGCCGTCCATCTCGAACGTGCCCGGATGCTCGCGTTCGTACACGGTGTTGGGGATGCTGCCGGCGGCCACCAGCACCGCGCGCGCCGGCAGCGTGACCGCTTCATCGCTTTCCGTATGCACGCAGCGCAGCTGCTGCACGTGGCCGTGTTCGTCAAGGACCGCCTCGGTCGGTTCCAGCGCTTCCGCGTAGTAAATGCCTTCCTCCAGCGCCTTGATGATTTCTTCATGGTTGCGCAGGTAGGCCGGCGATTCGGCCATGGCGCGGCGGTACACGACGGTGACGCCGCCCCAGGCGCGGATCAGCGGGGTGAAATCGGGCAACTCGCCAGCTACATGCGCGCGTACGCGCTCGGCGCGCACCGCCCGGCCGTGCGCCAGGAATTCCTCCAACACGCCCCGCTCGTACGCATCGAACAGGCCGGCACGGGTTTCGCCGACCGCCTCCCAGCGCGCCAGCACCTTTTCCACCTGGCGGATGTAGTAGGCCTGCACTTCGGTGGCGGTATCGATCGACGTGAGTCCACCGCCGATCACCACCGCCGGCAGGCGCACCTGCAGGTTGGCGAGGCTGTCGCGCTTGGCCGCGCCGGTGAGCTGCAGCGCCATCAGGAAATCGCTCGCCTGGCGCATGCCGCGCGCCATGTTGTTGCGCACCGGCAGCACGGTGGGGCGCCCCGCCCCGGTCGCCAGCGTCACGTGGTCGAAGCCGAGCGCCGGCACGTCTTCCAGCATGATCGTGCCGCCGAGGCGGATGCCGCCGTAGACGCGTAAGGCAGGCTGGCGCTCGAGCACCAGCCGGATCAGCGTGAGGAAGTTCTTGTCCCAGCGCACCGTGATGCCGTATTCCGCGACCCCGCCGAAACCCGAATTGGTGCGCGCGTCGAGCGGCTGGTAGAGGTCTTTGACATCCTCCACCGGCTGCGTCGGCCGGCCGCTGGCGTCGAACAGTTCAGACGGCAACGGCTCGATCTTAAGGCCGTCGACGATGACCACACCGAAGCCTTCCTGAAGCAGGTGGTGCGAGAGATTGAACCCGGCCGGACCCGCACCAACGCACAGGGTGTTGCGGCCGTTGTACGGCAGGCGATAGGGGCGCGCACGGTTGAGCGGATTCCATTGCGTCAGCAGGAAATAAAGCTCGAAGCCCCAGCGCCATTCCAGCACGTCGGTGAGGATGCGCGTCTCGATCTCGGGAATGTTCACCGGGTCCTGCTTCTGATAGATGCAGCTTTTCATGCAGTCGTTGCAGATGCGGTGCCCGGTGGCGGGCAGCAGCGGGTTGTCCAGCATGATCATGGCCAGCGCGCCCAGGGTAAAGCCGTCACGCTTTAGCGTGTGGGCTTCCGAGATGCGCTCCTCCAGCGGACAGCCGGAAAGCGATACGTCGAGCGGGTTGGCGCGAAAGCCCGCCCCCTCCTTGGCCGGGAATCCATGCGAGCAGACATCGCCGGAATGGTCGTGGCAGTAGACGCAGTAGTGCACCTGGTTCATGGTTTCGCGCAGGCCCGGCCGGCCATCGGTCAGGTCGAAGCCGTCCCGCCGGCGCGGGGCGGCAGCGCCTTCCACGCGGCCTGCATCCTCTCCCGGGACCGCCATGATCGGCACCAGCTTGAAGTAATCGGTGGCCTGCGGCAGGGCGAGGCTGACCCAGCCCGAGGTCGCGGCCCGGCCCGCTTCGCTGTGGCACGCGGCGTGCAACCACTCCTCAAGCAGTGCCAGCTGCGCCGCGTTGCCGCCCTCCGATGCGTCGGCCCAGAAGCGGGCGACGCTCCATTCGCGGTCGGCATCTGGCCGCGCCGGGATCAACGGGTCGAGCTCGGCAAAATCCCGCGTCGGCTGTGTGCGCTGCTTGCGAATGCGTCGCTTGACGAACTCGCGCTTGAAGGCATGAACGACCGCGTCGCGTTCCTGCGCCGCGCGCAGGCCATCGCGTGAAGGGCCGACGCCGAACGCCGCCACCAGAAAATCCTCCAGTTCGCACGCCACGGCAATCAGCAGGCTCGATTCATCGGGACCGACCCACTCGCCACCGTTCCGGTAGTCGCGATAGCGCGAACGGAGTGCGCCGTCGCGCCCGGCAAGCCATGCGTCGAAGCGCGCGTCCAGAAGCGGAAGCTGCGAGGCCCGATACACGTCCTCGTATTCGAAACCATCAAGATTCAGTTGCAGGGTCGACGCCATGGCTTGTCCTTTCCACATTGGCATTACCTGTCATAACAAGTTGAGCTGAACAACAGGCCGGCATGCCGGCCTGTTGTTCAGATGAGTTCCGCTACGCCTTTCGGTCCAACCTCGATGTCGAAGCCAGCCAGCCCGCTGTCCTTCAACTCACCGCCCATCGCCTTGAGACTTTCCTCGGTAATCAGGTCACGCAACTGCTGCTTGATCCGCAGGTATTCAGGACTCAATGCCATGTCGGGCGTGCGCGGACGCGGCAGCAAAATGGGAATCTCGGCCTTGATCCGGCCCGGCCGCGCCGTCATCACATAAACCCGGTCCGACAGGAAGATGCTCTCGTCGATGTCATGCGTGATGAACAGCACCGAGATACGGAAGCGCTGCCACATGTTGGTGAGGATCTGCTGCATCACCACACGGGTCTGCGCGTCGAGCGCACCGAAGGGCTCGTCCATCAGCAGCACCTGCGGGCTGGTGGCCAATGCACGGACAATGCCGACGCGCTGCTTCATGCCGCCGGAAAGCTGGTCCGGATAGTGGTTCTCGAAGGCGAGCAGACCGGCCAGACCGAGCAGCGTGCGCGCCGCCTCTTCACGGTGATTGGCATCCATCCCCTTCTGCTTGAGCCCGAACTCCACGTTCTTGCGAACGGAGAGCCATGGGAACAGCGAGTATTGCTGGAACACCATGCCGCGGTCGGCGCTGGGTTTGTCCGTCGCCTTGCCGTCCATGGTCACCGTGCCCTCGCTCGGCTTGACGAATCCGGCCACCACGTTGAGCAGGGTCGACTTGCCGCAGCCCGAGGGGCCGATGATGGAGATGAACTCGCCGGGCTTCACCTCCATGGAGACGTCGCTCACCGCCTCCACCGCGGCCGCCTTGCTGCCGAAGCGGACGCGCAGGTGATCGACCAGGATGTGGCCGGTTGCATTGGGCTGTTCGGTGGCTTGCGTCATCATTTCTGTCCTCCATGAGTGGAGCCTGCCATCCAGGGCATCAGCATGTTGCCCAGCATGCGGATGGCGCCGCTGCACATCAGTCCGAGCACCCCGATCACGATCATGCCGATGGCGATGTCGGCGTACTCGATCAGTGCATAGGCCTCCCAGGTGAAATAGCCGATGCCGAACTGGCCCGAGATCATCTCGGCGGCGATCAGGGATACCCAGGCCACCCCCATGCCGATGGCAAGACCGGTGAAGATGTGGGGCAAGGATGCAGGCAGGACGACCTGGCGCAGCAGCCCGTATTCGGACGTGCCCAGGCATCGCGCAGCACGCAGCAGCACCGGATCGACGCTGTTCACGCCATGGATGGTATTGAGCAGGATGGGAAAGAACGAACCCAGAAACGTGATGAACACGATGCTGGTCTCGTTGGTGGGCCACAGCATGATGGCCATCGGAACCCAGGCGATCGCCGGGACCGGCCGCAAGGTTTCAAACAGCGGAAACAGCAGGGCTCTTGCGCCGCGGTATTGCCCGATCAGCAGTCCCAGCGCCACGCCCAACACGGTGGCGATGCTGAAGCCGAGCAGGATCCGCCGCAGGCTGACATACATGTTGTTGTAGAACTTGTCGCTTTGCGCCAGCCGGGCCGCGTTATCCCATACTTCTCCGGGACTCGGAATGTTGGTGAAGCGGATATAGAAATCCAGCTTGTATTTGGTGGCGAAGTACCAGAAGGCTACGAACAAGCCCAGTGACAGCATCGTCATCAGTAATTTGGGAAGTGCGCTCCGCAACCAGGCTGCGACGCGCCGGATCGGCGCCTCGGCCTGCTGCACCGGCAAGGGCGCGCCGGGAAGCGTGGCCTCGGGCTTCGGCGCAAGCGCCAGACTGGGCCCTTGCGCTGCATCGGCAGCTTGGGGGTCGACGCGGTTCAGACTGGTTGCGGTTCGCATGATTTATCCCCCGACTTTCGCGACTGCCAGCACTTCCGTGTAGGAAGCGAGGCGGCCGCCGCTCTTGGCAGCCCAGGCTTCGGCGTCTTTTTTCAACAGGAAGGGCACGATCTCAAGCTTTTTCGGATTCTTGGCGTTGAGGGCATAGAACGCCTTGTCGGCAAACAGCTTGATGCCCGTGGTCTTGTCGAACACGAAGGCCACGCCGATCTTCTTGCCTTCCGTCAGCGCCTTCTTCACCCCACCCAGCGTGCAGGCGGCAGAACTGTAGGCCGTGATCGCGCCGCCCTCGACCCAGACCTCGCCGCCCTCGCGCGGGCTCTTGATCGCCTTCTTGCACAGCGGGTCGGTGCCGCCGATTTCATAGCCGGCATAGCTCGCCTTCTGCTTGTCGTAGTCGAGCCCCTTCTCCTTGAACGCCTGTTTGATGTAGGTTTCGTTGGCCCAGGCATCGGCGTTGAAGGCCTTCACCCGGCCCATGCGGCTCAGCACGCCATGGTCGTATTTGACTGTCTCGATCCATTTCGGCTTGATGCTCGGGTCGAGCGTATGCACGCCGCTGGGGCCGAGGAACATGTAGGCGACCTCTTTCTCGATCTTGGTCCACTCCTCGATCCTGGTCGCGGCCATCGCCGGGTTCTTGCGTACCCAGTCGTTCGCATCGAGCAGCGCCTTCAGATAGGCCACCACGAACTCCGGATACTTGTCGGCGAAGTCCTTGCGCACCACGATGCCGTGGAAGGTCGGCACCCTGGTTTCCACGCCGTCGAAGATCTTGCGCGCGAAACCGCGGTGGGGCAGCAGTTCGGCGAAGGGCACGAAATCGGCGTGGCCTTCGAGCTTGCGCTCCTGCAGATTGGTGGTGCCCACCTCGGGACTCTGGCTGGCCAGATCCCAGAAGTCCTCCTTCCAGCCGCGGTCCTCCATCGCCTTCAGCAGCATGCCATGAGCTGCGGAGCCGAAGGGCACCGACACCTTCTTTCCCTTCAGGTCGGACAACTGGTAGTAGGGAGAATCCTTGTGCACCACCATGCCGTTGCCCGCGCCGTTGACGTTGTAGGCGATCAGCGCGATCAGCTCGCTCTGGGTCTCGGTGCCCGCCTGGAACGTGGCGCCGTTCACCAGCAGCGGGTAGTCGCCCATCATGCCGATCTGCAGCTTGTTCGCCACCATGCCGTTGGTCACGGGCGGACCCGAGGTGAAGTTCTGCCAGTCGAGCTTGAAGTCGATGTCCTTGTATTTGGGCGTCTTCTTCAGTTCGGCGAGGTACTTGTCCAACAGGCCGAGTTTGTCGATCACGATACCGCCGGTCACGGTGTTGGTGGTCGTGTTCTGCGTGCCAATGCCGACGGTCACCGTTTCTGCATGCGCGGCGGCTCCGATCAGCACGCCGATGAATGCCAGTGCGGCCCCCATCTTTCGGGTTGTTGTCGTTCGGGTGGGGAAACTGCGCGTTCTTTTCATGTCGTGCCTTCCTTCCTGTTGAATTGATTGAGTGTTCATGCCACATGCCCTTCAAGACTTTTATTCAGCAATCTCCATGCCATCCGAATAAGCCTGTTTTTATGTGCATTTCCAACGGTTCGAATGCTGTGTCCCGGTCAGCGCAGTGCATCCCTGCAGATGCGTGCACCAAGCGCGGGCGTCACGCGGTTTCAGCCATTTCCAGATACTTGAACTTGTCCTGCGTATCGACCCATTCATCCGCATCAGGCAGTGGCTCGGGCTTGTCCTTGATCAAGGGCCATGTCTTCGTCAATTCGGCGTTAAGCGCCACATAACGCGCATATTCCTCGGGGAGTTTGGACTCATCGAAGATCGCGCCGGCGGGACACTCGTCCACGCACAGCGAGCAGTCGATGCACTCCTCCGGATCGATCACCATGAAATTCGGTCCCTCATGGAATGCATCCACCGGGCACACCGGAACACAGTCACCGTATTTGCAATTGATGCAGGGTTCGGTCACCACATAGGTCATGTCGTGCTCCTCATTTCGCGAGTTGAGTCAGGGCCAGGCGCGCCAGCTTGCGCACGTCCGAATCGCTGTCGGCGAGCGCTTTCTCGAGTGCGGGAATGGCCGCCACCTCCCCCACTTCGCCCAGCGCGACAGCCGCTTCCTTGCGCAGGTTGCTCATCTCGTGGCCCAGGGCTTCGATGAATGCCGGCAAGGCCGATTTCGCCTTGAGCCGGCCCAGGCTGCGCGCCGCCTTGAGACGGACCTGCCAGTAGGGGTCCGCCATCGCGGCAATCAGGTCGTCTGTTGCGTCAGTGGCGAGCAGTTTGCCGAGCGTGGCGGCCGCCTCCTCGCGCACCTGCCACGACGCGTCCATCAGCGCCCGCTTCATGGCCGGGACCACCGCAGCAGGTTCGGTGGCGAAGCCGAGCGCACCGACCGCGATGCGCCGGGCTTCTACCTCGGCATCACTGCCGGCGATGCGTGCGATGTCCGGCAGCGCAGCCGGGTTCTTCAGATACCCCAGTACGCCGAGCGCGGCGCAGCGGACGCCGACATCACTTGAGGACAGCGCGGTCAGTGCCGGCGTGAACGCTTCCGGGCGACGCAGTTCGCGCAGGGCGCGAAACAGCGCTGCCTGCATGAAGGCTGGCGATGCGGTGGGCAGCGCGGCAAGCAGTCCGTCCCCCATCGCCGCGTCTTTCAGTTCGGAAAGGGAGACGGCGGCGGCTTCGCGCACTTCCGCGCTGTCGTCATCCAGCACGCCGATCAGCCCCTCGACCACCTCGTGGGTCTCGTAGCCTTCGAGCAGGCGCGCGGCCTCTGCGCGCACTTTGGCATCGGCATCCTTCAGCGCATCGAGCAGGTACTGATCGACGTCATCCTCGTCGCTGTCCAGAAGGTCCATGACCGCAATGCGACGCACTTCAGGGTCGGTGCTCGCCAGGCGACTGTGAATGCTGGCGGAATGGGTTGCAGGCATCATTCGGCTCTCCTCAACGCAACAGGTAGGGGATGTCGACGCGGATCGCCTGGGTCGGACAATCCTTCTCGCACGGCAGGCAGTACCAGCACTCGTCGTATCGCATGTAAGCCTTCTTCTTCAACAGATCGATGGCGAGCAGATCCAGCGGGCAGGATTCGACGCAGACCGTGCAGCCCTTGTCGGCGATGCAGGCATCCTCGTTTACGGTCACGGGCACGGATACCCGGTTCAGGGTCATGGGCATGAAAATTCTCCTTAGGCGGTGGCGGCCTGCTTGACGACGCGCAGGCGGTTGTAGGCATCCTTCTCTTCATCGTCGAGTTCCACGATGTAGGGCTCGATGGGTCGCTTGAAGCAGGTCATTTCGCCCGCGTCGTTTTTCTTCAACTGCGCGTGGCAGAACCAGTCCGCATCGTTCTTTTCCGGATGCTCGACGCGGTAGTGATACAGGCCCCAGCGCGATTCGGTGCGGTAGAGGGAGGCGTGGGCCGCCATCTCCGCGCAGTCGAGGATGAAATGCACTTCCATGGCGCGCATCAGTTCGTGCGGATTCGTTGCAGACATGGAATCAAGGTCGGCACGGATTTCCGCGAAGCGATCGAGGCCGATCTCCATCTTCTTCGTCACCTTGGGCGGCTGCAGATAGTCGTTCACGAAGCGGCGCAGCTTGTATTCGACCTGGGCGGGCGGCAGCCCGTCCGGATTCGACAGCGGGGCCAGCACGCGCTTGCGCTCCGCCTCCACCTGCGCGGCATCGACCGCAGGCAGCGCATGCGTGAGCGCATAGTCGGCCGCGCTTTCGCCGGCGAACTTGCCGTAGACGAAGGCACCCAGCATGTAGTTGTGGGGGACGCAGGCGAGGTCACCTGCCGCATAGAGACCTGGCACGGTGGTCGCCGCATGCTCGTCCACCCACACGCCGGAAGCCGAGTGACCGCTGCACAGGCCGATCTCCGAGATATGCATCTCCACCATGCCCAGACGGTAGTCGAGATGCCGGCCTTCGTGGAACCGGCCCCGGCTGGGACGCTCATTGGTGTGCAGGATGTGTTCGATGGTGCCGATCGTCTCTTCCGCCAGATGATCCATCTTGAGGAAAACCGGACCGTTGCCGCCTTCGAGTTCCTTGTAGAACTCCATCATCATCTGGCCGCTCCAGTAGTCGCACTCGATGAAGCGCTCGCCCTTGGAATTGGAGGTGTAGCCGCCGAAGGGACCCGTGACATAGGCGCACGAAGGCCCGTTGTAGTCCTTGATCAGCGGGTTGATCTGATAGCACTCGATGCCGGAGAGCTCGGCGCCGGCGTGATAGGCCAGCGCGTAGCCGTCGCCGGCATTGGTTGGATTCTCGTAGGTGCCGAACAGGTAGCCGGAGGACGGCAGGCCGAGCCGGCCGGCCGCGCCGGTGCACAGGATCACCGACTTGGCGCGAATCACGCCGAAGGTGCCTTCGCGGGTGTCGAGCACCATGGCTCCGGCAATCGCGCCGTTGGCATCCAGCAGCAGGCGGGTCGCCATGTAGCGGTTGGTGATCTCGACCCGCGCCTTCTTCAGCTGGCGGTAGAGCACCTTTTTCATGTGGTGCCCTTCCGGCATCGGCAACACGTAGGTGCCGATGTGGTGCACCTTCTTCACCGCGTAGTCTCCGGTCTCGTCCTTCTCGAATTTCACCCCCCAGCGGTCGAGCTGGTTGATCATGTTGAAACTCTCCTGCGCGTACGCCATCACCGTTTTCTGGTTGACGATGCCGTCGTTGGCGACGGTGATTTCCTTGACGTACTGCTCGGGCGTGGCGTGCCCGGGAATCACCGCGTTGTTGAGGCCATCCATGCCCATCGAGATGGCGCCGCTACGCTTCACGTTCGCCTTCTCCAGCAGCATCACCTTCAGCGCCGGATTCTTTTCCTTGGCCTTGACGGCGGCCATCGGGCCCGCCGTCCCGCCGCCGATCACCAGCACATCCACTTCTTCAATCATGTCGCTCATAAAAATCTCCTAGACGTGTGAACGTTCGATGCGCATCCGGTACTGGAAGGCGTCACCGCGGTAATACAGGTATTCGAAATCGATCGGTTTGCCCTCGGCGGTCATGGTGAGCCGCTCGATGCGCAGCACCGGCGCCCCCTCCTCCACCTGCAACTGGCGGGCCAGATACTCGTCAGCCAGCATCGACTCGATCTGCAATTCGGCGCCTCCCAGTGCGTAGCCGTAGTCGTTTTCCAGGATGAGGAACACGTCGCGGTGCGCCAGATCTTCCTTGGCCAGACGTTCACCGAGGGCCTTGGAGACATAGGTGACGTCGAACGAGATCGGTGCGCGGTTGAGGTAGCGCACCCGACGCAACTCCACGACCTCTTCGCTCGGGCCGACCCCGAGCTTGGCACCCACCGCGGCCCCGGCCGCCAGGCCCTTGAGGCTCACCACGCGCGAGAAGGTCTCGTAGCCCATGCTGGACATTGCTTCACCGAAGCCCTGCAGTTCGGCCACGTTCTGAAACGCCTTGGGCTTGGAGACATAGGTGCCCTTGCCGTGGATCTTGAAAATGAGTCCTTCCTTTTGCAGATCGCCCAGGGCCTGCCGCACCGTGATGCGCGACACGCCAAAGGTGCTCATCAACTCGCTTTCGGACGGCATCTGCTGATGCGCCTGATAGGTGCCGTCCAGAATGCGGTCGCGCAGGATTTCCTTGATCTGCGTATACAGCGGGACCGGCGACACCTGCAGCATTGCAGGCAGTTTCTTCCGGGGCTTTTCCATTTCGATGCACGCTCCATGACTTGTTATGACGTGTAATGACACAGCAACACACGTGCCAACCATGCAAGGTGGTCAGTAGAAACTGTCGGAAAGCTTATGGATATTGGCCTGCAGCCAATAGGGGTGGACAAGAAAATGCCCACGGTTGAGCGCTGCGCGCAGCACTGGCTTGGTGCGCGATGCCCTGAAGTTGTTTTAGATTGGTGCTTGCCGAGCGAGAGAGCACGCCTCTGCGAGGCGTCGTGATGCCCTGAACGAGTTTGAATAATCCGACGGCCAAGGCGCCGGAAAAAAGCCTCGTATTCCGATCAGATTCGGGGTTGGCGCATCAGGAATCCGTCCAGCGCGCTGCCGCCGCGTCGTCGCTGGCACGCGCTTCGACCCAGCGCTCGCCTTCGGGCGTTTCTTCCTTCTTCCAAAACGGCGCCTGCGTCTTCAGGTAATCCATGATGAACTCGCAGGCGGCGAAGGCTTCGCCACGGTGCTGGCTGGCCACCGCCACCAGCACGATGGGGTCGCCTGGCAGCAGGCGGCCGACGCGGTGGATCACGGTGACGTCGAGCAGCGTCCAGCGCGCGTTGGCTTCGTCGACCAGTTTGGCGAGCGCCTTTTCGGTCATCCCCGGGTAGTGCTCCAGCGTCATCGCGGCAACCCCGCTGCCTTCGTTGAGGTCGCGCGCGAGGCCGACGAAGCTGGCTATGGCGCCGATGTCGGTGCGGCCTTTACCCATCGCGGCGACTTCGGCGCCGAGATCGAAGGCTTCGGCCTGAACAAGAATCTTCATGCTCAGCCCCCGGTCACCGGCGGGAAGATCGCGACTTCGGCGTGGTCCGGCAAGGTCGCATCGAGGGTGACGATGTCCTGATTGACCGCGACCCGGAACGCCCGTCCCGCCGCCAGTTCTTCCGCCCACGCGCCGCCGCGCGCCTGCAGGTGCGCGACCAGATCGGCGGCGCTGGCGCCATCAAACTCCAGGGTTTCCTCGGCCACGCCGAAGCGCTCGCGCAGGCGGGCGAAATACAGCACGCGTAATTTCAAGACAGCAACTCCGAGAAGGGGATGAATCGTACCCAGTCGCCCGGCTGTATTGTCTGGCCGACGGCCAGATCGACCAGCCCGTCGGCCCAGGCGCACGAGGTCAGCACACCCGAACTTTGGTTGGGAAACAGTGCAAGTTTGCCGCTGGGTTGCAGCCGCGCGCGCAGGAATTCGCGCCGCGCGCCCGGCTTCGTCCAGGCGAAATCCGCCTGCACGGCGAACGCACGGTACAGTACGTCGGCCGCGCCCATGCGCTTCAGCAAAAACGGCCGCACGAACAGGCAGAAGGTGACGAAGGCCGACACCGGGTTGCCGGGCAGGCCGATGAAGTCGGCGCCATTCACGCGGCCGTAGACGAGCGGCTTGCCGGGCTTCATCGCAACCTTCCACATCTCGACGCGGCCGAGCTTCTCGACCGCCGCCTTGACGTAGTCGGCCTCGCCCACCGACACGCCGCCGCTGGTAATGACGACATCGGCTAGGCTGGTGGCGCGAGCCAGCGCGGCTTCGGTCGCCTCCAGTGTGTCGGGCACGATGCCGAGGTCGATCAGTTCGCAGCCCAAACCGTTAATCAGCCCGGTCAGCGTATAGCGGTTGGAGTTGTAGATCTGGCCAGGGAGCAAGGGCGCGCCCGGCGTCACCAGTTCATCGCCGGTGAAGAAGCACGCCACTTTCAGCTTCCGGAACACCGGCAATTCGGCCAGACCGACCGAGGCTGCAAGGCCCATTTCGGCCGCGCCGATGCGGGTACCGGCGGCGAGAACTTGCGCACCCGCCTCGATATCCTCGCCCGCACGGCGGATATTTTCGCCTGGCTGCGGCAGCTTGTTGATGACGACGGATTCGCCCTCGGCGCTGCAATATTCCTGCATCAGCACGGCATCGGCGCCGGGCGGCACCGGTGCGCCGGTGAAAATGCGCGCCGCGGTGCTGGGTTGCAGCGGCGTGCCGACGGCGCCGGCGAGAATGCGCTGCGACACCGGCAAGCGCACGCCAGCCACGACCACGTCGGCGGCGCGCACGGCGTAGCCGTCCATCGCGCTGTTGTCGAGCGGCGGCACGGTGATGGCGGAGGTCTGCGGTGTAGCGAGCACACGCCCGAGTGCATTCGTCACAGACACGGTCTCGGATTCAGTCACCCCGCGTGCGCGTTCGAGCAGGGCATCAAGCAGTTGGTCGGCTGAGAGCATGGTCAAAAATAAAATCGGTAAGTTTGGAAACGGCATCGATGTCGATGCATGGGAAATTGTCGGGCACCTCGACGTCGGACGCCACCGCCAGAATATTCGGGTCGTCGGGAAACAGCCAGGGTTTGGCTGTCTCGGCACGATGCACTTCCAACTTTGGGATCGCCTCGCGCTTGTAGCCTTCGACCAGCACCAGATCACACGGCGGCAGTTGCGCCAGCAAATCATCCAGCAAGGGCGGCATGTCGCGATGCTCGGTCAGCACCGCCGTGCGGTGATCGGAAGCCAGCAGCACCGCCGCCGCGCCCGCCGCGCCCGCCTCGCGCGCACGCCAGCTGTCCTTGCCGGGGCGGTCGATGTCGAAGTCGTGGTGGGTGTGCTTGATCACCGCCACCCTGAGGCCGCGCGCGGCCAACTGCGGCAACACGCGCTCGATCAGCGTGGTCTTGCCGCTGCCGCTGTAACCCGCGATGCCGAAGATCTTCATACGAATGCGAGCTTGGTTCCCGCGATGGCCAGCACCAGCGCAAGCAGTTTTCGGATCCAGGATGGGGCGATTCGACGGCTGCCGATTTCCGCGCCCAGCCAGCCCCCCGCCGCCACGGCCAGCGCCCACA
>DATMWS010000215.1:0-9836 GCA_035562135.1 Thiobacillus sp.
GAAATCGATCACGATCAGGCCGCCGAGGTCGCGCAGGCGCATCTGGCGGGCGATTTCGTCGGCCGCTTCGAGGTTGGTGTTGTAGGCGGTCTGCTCGACGTCGCTGCCCTTGGTGGCGCGCGCCGAGTTGACGTCGACCGACACCAGCGCTTCGGTGTGGTCGATCACGATCGCGCCGCCGGCAGGCAGGTTGACCTGGCGCGAATACGCCGATTCGATCTGGTGTTCGATCTGGAAACGCGAGAACAGCGGCACGTCGTCGCGGTAGAGCTTGACCTTGTTGACGTTGTCCGGCATCACGTGCGCCATGAACTGCTGCGCCTGCTCGTAGATGTCTTCGGTGTCGATCAGGATCTCGCCGATATCCGCCGAGAAATAATCGCGGATGGCACGGATCACCAGGCTGCCTTCCTGATAGATCAGGAACGCGCCTTTTTGCGATCCGGAAGCGCCGTCGATGGCTTTCCACAAGCTCAGCAGGTAGTTCAGATCCCACTGGAATTCCTCGGCGGTGCGGCCGATGCCGGCAGTGCGGGCGATCAGGCTCATGCCTTCGGGAATGTCGAGTTGCGCCAGGGTGTCGCGCAGTTCGTTGCGCTCTTCGCCTTCGATGCGGCGCGACACGCCGCCGCCGCGCGGGTTGGTCGGCATCAGCACGATATAGCGGCCGGCCAGCGAGACGTAGGTGGTGAGCGCCGCGCCCTTGTTGCCGCGTTCGTCCTTTTCCACCTGGACCAGCAGTTCCTGGCCTTCTTTCAGGTTTTCGGGGACGCGGCCGCCGTTGGGCAGGCAGGCACGGGAAATTTCCTTGAACGGCAGAAAGCCGTGGCGCTCGCAGCCGTAATCGACGAATGCAGCTTCCAGGCTGGGCTCGACGCGGGTGATGACACCCTTGTAGATATTGCCCTTGCGTTGTTCCTTGCTGGCGGACTCGATGTCAAGGTCGACGAGCTTCTGTCCGTCGACGATGGCAACCCGGAGTTCTTCCGCCTGGGTTGCGTTGAATAGCATGCGCTTCATTATTTACTCCCGCGCGCGTGCATACGGGACAGGCCAGACTGCCGCCTAGAGCGGGCGGCTCATGCGATCACGTGTTGGATTAGGTGAAATGGCATGGAGTAAAAGGTGTCCTGTTCCTGGAGAGTGTCGCCGGCAAAGCCAGTGCGGTCTTTCCGATTCCCGCCGGGATAAATCCGGGCGTGAATGCTGATTTCGTATGCTTGTGGTCGCGTCATTGATAACATCGCTGCTTTGCCGACTAGCGCGGGGCGGGTGGTTTCGACTGATCGCGCCAACTTAATGTTAGCTGGGCGGCAGGAATCCAGACGGGCCGCGCAGGCGGCAGCCGGTGAGCGTTGTAACCGGCGTGGTATTCAAATTGGTCAGGCAAAACTCGGCCTGAACCGACGGTAGTGTATATGAAAAAGAATGACTTAGAGAAAGATTCGGTCCGGCGCCTGAAGATCGACGACAGCGCGGATAACCAGCGTCTGGACAACTTTTTGATGGCGCGGCTGAAGGGCGTGCCGAAAAGCCGCATCTACAAGCTGGTGCGCGGCGGCGAGGTGCGGATCAACGGCGGCCGCGTCGAGGTCAGCTATCGCCTGCAGCTGGGCGACGAAGTGCGGATTCCGCCGGTGCGCGTGGCCGCGCCGGTCATCACCCCCGCCACCCATCTGCCGCAGGGCGGCATCCGGCTGGTGCCGCACATTCTGTACCGCGACGACGCCCTGATTGCGCTGAACAAGCCGTCCGGCATGGCGGTGCACGGCGGCAGCGGCATTTCGCGCGGGGTGATCGAGCAGATGCGGCTGGAACTGCCGGAATGCCGCTACATGGAGCTGGTGCACCGGCTCGACCGCGAAACCTCGGGGGTGTTGCTGATCGCACTGAAGCGGCGCGCGCTGGTCGGGCTGCACGCCGCGATGCGCGACGGCAAGATCGAGAAGCGCTACCTGACGCTGGTGGCGGGACGCTGGCCGAACCCCGTCCAGCATGTGAAACTGCCTTTACATAAAAGAGTCACCGACGACGGCGAAAAGCGCGTCACGGTGCGCGACGAGGGGCAGACCGCGCACACCATTTTCCGCCGACTGCAAAGCTTTGCCGATTTCACCCTGCTGGAAGCGGAACTGAAGACCGGTCGCACCCATCAGATCCGCGTGCATACCTCGCATCTGGGGTTTCCGATTGCCGGAGACGACAAATACGGGGATTTCGAACTGAATAAACGGCTGGCCAAACAGGGGCTGAAGCGCATGTTCCTGCACGCCGCCCAATTGAGCTTCGAGCACCCCATTTCGGGCGAGCGCATGCTGATCGAAGCGCCGTTGCCCGCTGAACTGGCTACATTTTTGGATACTTTGAATGCCCAAGCAATTTGATTTGTTGATTTTCGACTGGGACGGCACCTTGATGGATTCCGCCGGGGTGATCGTCGATTCGATCCAGCTCGCCTGTGAAGACATCGGTCTGGCCGCGCCCAGCGACCGCGCATCGCGCCAGATCATCGGCCTGGGACTGACCCAGGCGCTGCAAGCCCTGTTGCCGGATTTGCCGGCCGACGACTACCCGCGGCTGGTTGAGCGCTATCGCCACCATTACCTGGGCCGTGACGCGCAGATTCCGCTGTTCGCCGGCGTGGCAAGCGGGATCGGCCAGTTGCACGCCAGCGGCTTCCAGCTCGCCGTGGCCACCGGCAAAAGCCACTTGGGCCTCTCCCGTGCGCTCGAAGCCAGCGGCCTGGGGCCATGGTTTGCCGCCACCCGCTGCGCCGACCAGACGCATTCCAAGCCGCATCCGGCGATGGTGCTGGAACTGATCGATGAGCTCGATGCCGACCCCGCCCGAACCCTGGTGATCGGCGACACCAGCCACGATCTCCTGATGGCGTCGAATGCCGGCGTCGCCAGCCTGGGCGTGACCTATGGCGCGCACGAGGCGGGCGACCTGCAGCCGCATGCGCCGCTGGCCCTGATGGACAGTTTTGCCGAGGTGCACGCATGGCTGAACGCGAACGCCTGATCTGCGCCGCCGCCGACCTGGCCGAGCAGGGCCGTGGCGTTCGCTTCGAGCTGACCCGTTTCGGCCAGCCGCAGCCGGCGTTCGTGGTGCGCTTCGACGGCCGGCCGCACGCCTTCCTCAATCAGTGCGGCCATGTGCCGGTGGAACTCGACTGGCAGGAAGGCGAATTCTTCGACGACTCGCGGCTATACTTGATCTGCTCCACCCACGGCGCGCTCTACCACCCGGCGAGCGGGCACTGCGTCGGTGGACGCTGCGCCGGGCGCGGCCTGATCCCTGTTCCGGTCGTCGAACGCGACGGCCATGTGTACCTATTAGAAACAGCCTGATGGAAGAACAACAATGAGTGAACCTACCCCCAACTGGGAACGTGAAGTCCTGGAAAAACTGGCGCTATCCGCCATCCAGGAGCAGCGCCGCAGCCGTCACTGGAGCATCCTGTTCAAGACGCTGGGCTTTTTGTATCTGTTCATCGTGCTGTTTCTGGCCGCAGGCTGGTTCGGCTCGGACGGCGTGTCCATCAAGGCGCATACGGCGCTGGTCGATCTGCAGGGTGTCATCGCGGCGGACCAGGCCAGCGCCGACTCGGTGATCAGCAGCCTGCAGGGCGCGTTCGAGGACAAGAAAACCAAGGGGGTGATCCTGCGCATCAACAGCCCTGGCGGCAGCCCGGTACAGGCCGGGCAGATCTACGACGAGATCAAGCGCCTGCGCGTCAAGTACCCGAAAACGCCGCTGTACGCCGTGGTCGACGACATCTGCGCCTCGGGCGGCTATTACGTCGCCGTCGGCGCCGACAAGATATTTGTCGACAAGGCCAGCATCGTTGGCTCGATCGGCGTGCTGATGGACGGCTTTGGCTTCACCCAGACCATGCAGAAGCTCGGCGTCGAGCGCCGCCTGCTCACCGCGGGCGAAAACAAGGGCTTCCTTGATCCGTTCTCGCCGGTCGACCCCAAGCATGAGGCGTTCGCCAAGCAGATGCTCGAAGAAATCCACGCCCAGTTCATCGGCGTGGTGCGCGAAGGCCGCGGCAAGCGCCTGAAGGAAACCCCCGAGATGTTCAGCGGTCTCGTGTGGAGCGGCGAGAAGAGCATCCAGCTTGGCCTTGCCGACGGCTTCGGCAACGTCGAATCGGTTGCGCGCGACGTCATCAAGGCCGAGGACATCGTCGACTACACTCGCCAGGATAGTCTGGTCGAACGCCTGGCCGGGCGTCTTGGCGCGACCATGGCCCAGGCCTGGACACCGTTCGAACAGGCAGGTGTGAAATTGCGGTGAGCGATTACCGGTCGATCGCCTGTGCGGATCACGAGCGCCTGGAATTCGCCGCACTCAAGCGGCAATGGCTGGATTTAAACGTCACGACAGGCGATTGGGCCGGGCGTCAGCGTTTAATGCCGCTGGACGTGACCACCCGCGACGGCGCCGAATGGCTGCTTGCTGAAACCCCGTCCGGCGAGAAGCTGACATTGCGGCTCGACTGGCTGCAATTCTGAGCGTTTCGATTCCGGCTCTGAACGCGGTGGCTTCAACCTTGTCTAATTTGGTTGGCTCCGGAAACCGGCCACAAACAGGATGCATTCCAAGTAAAGACACCCCATGAAAATCCCGAAAAGACTCGAACCGCTATTCGAAGATGGCCTGATCGATGACGTGATCCGCCAGCTCATGAGCGGCAAGGAGGCGATGGTCTTCGTCGTCCGCTGCGGCGAAGAGGTGCGTTGCGCCAAGGTCTACAAGGAAGCCAACAAGCGCAGCTTCCGCCAGAGCGTCGATTACACGGAAAACCGCAAGGTGAAGAACAGCCGCCAGGCGCGTGCCATGGCGAAAGGCACGCGCTATGGGCGGGAAGCCCAGGAAGCCGCCTGGCAAAACGCCGAAGTCGACGCCCTGTATCGCCTTGCCGCCGCCGGTGTGCGCGTGCCGACGCCTTATAACTTCCATACCGGCGTATTGCTGATGGAACTGGTCTGCGACGAGGACGGCAATGCGGCTCCGCGTCTGAATGATGTGGCGTTCACGCCGGAGCAGGCGCGGGTGCATTTCCAGATGCTGTTGAGGCAAGTCGTGCTGATGCTGTGCGCCGGGGTGATTCACGGCGACTTGTCGGAATTCAACATCCTGCTCGGCAGCGACGGCCCGGTGATCATCGATCTGCCGCAGGCGGTGGATGCCGCCGGCAACAATCACGCCCGCGACATGCTGGAGCGCGATGTCGCCAATCTGACCGGCTATTTCGGGCGCTTTGCGCCAGAACTGCTGAAGACCGAGTACGGCAAGGAAATCTGGGCCTTATACGAACACGGCGCGTTGCATCCGGAGGTGCAGCTGACCGGCCGTTTTGCGCACAGCACGAAGCCGGTGGACCTGGACGGCGTCATCCGGGAAATCGACGATGCCCGCGCCGAAGAAGATGCGCGGCAGCTGCGGATGCTGGAGGTGGGGTAGGTCGCCTCTTCAGCCAGCCCGGTGTGCCCCGTATAATCCGGCATGACCGATCAACCGCTCCCCACGTCCGACTCCCCGCCCGCCGACACCGCGTCGGCCGGCGCGCCCTTCGACCAATTGCCGCTGGCGCCCGCCGTGCTGGCCAATCTGCGGCAGCTCGGTTACCTGAACATGACGCCGATCCAGGCGGCCAGCCTGCCGATTGCGCTGGCTGGCCACGACCTGATTGCGCAGGCCAAGACCGGCAGCGGCAAGACGGCGGCATTTGCCCTCGCCCTGCTGGCCAGGCTGAACCCGCGCCACTTCGCCGTGCAGGCGCTGGTGCTGTGCCCGACGCGCGAGCTGGCCGACCAGGTGACGCAGGAGATCCGCCGGCTGGCGCGCAGCGAGGACAACATCAAGATTCTTTCCCTGGTCGGCGGCTCCACCCTGCGTCCGCAACTGGCCAGCCTGGAACACGGCGCCCACGTCGTCGTCGGCACGCCGGGCCGCATCATGGATCACCTGCAGCGCGGCAGCCTCAACCTGGATGCGCTCAATACGCTGGTGCTCGACGAAGCCGACCGCATGCTGGACATGGGCTTCTACGACGACATCGGCTTTATCGCCCGGGAGTGCCCCGGCACGCGCCAGACGCTGCTGTTTTCCGCCACCTACCCGGAGGGCATCGCGGAGCTCAGCCGGCGCCTCTTGCGGCAGCCGCAGGAGGTGAAACTGCTGGAGCAGCACGAGAACGACAAGATTCGCCAGCGTTTCTATGAAGTGAGCCACGACGACCGCCTGCAGGCGGTGGCGCTGCTGCTCAAACATTACCGCCCGGTCAGCACGCTGGCCTTCTGCAACACCCGCCAGCAATGCCGCGATTTGGTGCAGGTCCTGCGCGAACAGGGCTTCCACGCGCTGGCCCTGCACGGCGAACTGGAACAGCGCGAGCGCGACCAGGTGCTGATCCAGTTCGCCAACCGCAGCTGTTCGGTGCTGGTGGCGACCGACGTCGCCGCGCGCGGCCTCGACATTGCCCAGCTCGAAGCCGTGATCAACGTCGATGTCACGCCCGACCCCGAGGTCTATATCCACCGCATCGGCCGCACCGGCCGCGCCGACCAGGAAGGCTGGGCACTGAGCCTGGCCAGCCCCAGCCAGATGCGGCGCGTCGCCAATATCGTCAAGGAACTGGGTGCCGAGCCTGAATGGCATTCCCTCGCCGAGTTGCAAGCTGCCAGCGACGAGCCGCTGCTGCCGCCGATGGCGACCCTGCAGATACTCGGCGGCCGCAAGGAGAAGATCCGTCCCGGCGACGTGCTGGGCGCGCTCACCGGCGAGGCCGGTTTCGCCAGTGCGCAGATCGGCAAGATCACCGTCACCGAATCCACCACTTATGTCGCGGTGGAGCGGGGTATCGCGCACGAAGTCCAGCGCAGGCTCGCCGCGGGCAAGCTGAAGGGGAAAAGCGTCAAGGTGCGGATACTGGACGTCAACGCCGATTCAGCGCCCCGCGAGCGCGCCGCCCGGCGCGATCGCTGACTGCGGTTCGCCCTAGATTCCGATTCCGAACACCACCAGCCGGTCCTTGACTGTGTCGCTCTGCCCGCGCCATTTTTTTGCGCTGCGGGTCTGGATGAGCTGGCTCGGCAGGCTGAGGTCGGCGCCGACGCTGATGAAGGTGTCGGGCGCCAGCGTGGAGGCCAGCGCGTCCAGCAGCGCGGCACTGCGATAGGGCGTTTCGATGAAGAGCTGGGTGGCACGGTCGCGGCGCGCGGTTTTTTCCAGGTCGCGGATGGCCTGGCTTCGCTCGGGTTCCTTGGCGGGCAGATAGCCGTGGAAGGCGAAGCGCTGGCCGCCCAGGCCCGAGGCCATCAGCGCCAGCAGAATCGACGACGGGCCGATCAGCGGGACGACGGCAATGCCTGCGCGGTGCGCGGCCATGACCAGCGCTGCGCCGGGGTCGGCCACCGCGGGGCACCCCGCTTCGGACAGCAGGCCGACGTCGTGACCCGCCCTGAGCGGCGCCAATAGCGCCGAGATGGCCGCCGCCGGGGTGTGTTCGTTGAGTTCCGAGAGTTGCAGCGCCTGGATCGGCTGCGGGTGGCCCATGGCCTTGAGGTGCGCGCGCGCGGTCTTGGCGCGCTCGACGACGAAGTATTCGAGCCGGCGTGCGACCGCGAGGGTGTCGGGCGGCAGGCAGGCGTCCGGGCTGACCGGCCCCAGCGGAACCGGGATCAGGTAGAGGGTGGCCACGTCAAATCACACCGGGTGCCATGTCAGCACGTCGATGCCTTCGTTCATGAGCATCTCGGTCAGCGCCATCAGCGGCAGGCCGATCAGTGCGGTGGGATCGGGGCTGTCCATGCGTTCCATCAGCGCGATGCCGAGCGACTCGCTCTTGGCCGAGCCGGCGCAGTCGTAGGGCTGTTCCTTTTCGAGGTAGGCGGCGATCTGCGCGTCGCTGAGCGGGCGGATGTGCACCACGGTCGGCACGTCGCGCGTCTGCGTGTGGCCGCTGCGGCTGTTCAACAGCGTCAGCGCGGTATGGAACACCATGGCGCGGCCCTGCATTTTCTTCAGCTGGGCAAAGGCGTTGTCGAAATTGCCGGGCTTGCCGAGCTGCTCACTGTCGAGCATCAGCACCTGATCGGAGCCGATGATCAGCGCATCGGGATGGGTCGCCGCGGCGGCCTGCGCCTTCAGCACCGACAGGCGCAGCGCGGTGGCCGAGGGCGCCTCGCCCGGCAGCGGCGTTTCGTCGACGTCGGGCGAGAGGGTTTCAAACGGCAGATGCAGGCGCGACAGCAGCTCGCGCCGGTAGCGCGAGGTGGAGGCCAGGACCAGTTTCATTCCGGCTGGATCTCGACCAGCGCCATGTCGGGCGTCACCGCGTCGCCTTTCTTGGCGAAGATGCTGATGACGACGCCGGCGATCGGCGCCTGCACTTCGTTCTCCATTTTCATCGCCTCGATCACCAGCACGCCGTCGCCGGCCTTGACCGTCTGGCCGATGCTGACCAGCACGTCGACGACGGTGCCGGGCATGGCGGCGGTGACGTGGCCGGGGTGGGTGGCACGCGGTTTCTGGCCGGGCGCGCTCGGCGCAGCGGCGGTTTTGCGCGGTGCGCCGTCACCGCCGGCCACTGCGACCTCGTTCAGCGGTTCGACCAGCACCTCTTCCGTGACGCCGTCGATCGAAACGAAATAGGGCCGCTGGGTGGCGTCGGACCGGCCGCTGCCCGACAGCTTGATGTGGTAGGTCTCGCCGTGCAGCGTGATCTTGAATTCGTCGGCGGCATAGCGCGGCGCGCTGTCCTGCTGCGAAGCGCCCGGCGGCAGCAGCGGTTCGGGCTTGAGGCTGCCGGCGGCGCGTTCCTGCAGCCAGGTCTTGCCGATCTCGGGGAACATGGCGTAGGTCAGCACGTCTTCGTCGGACTTGGCCAGCCCCTCGATTTCGCCGCGCAGCTTGTCGAGCTCGTCGCCCAGCAGGTCGGCCGGACGGCAGGTGGTGACGTCGAGGTCGCCGATGGCCATCTTGCGCACCTCCTCGTTGATGTGCCCCGGCGCCTTGCCATAGCGACCCTGAAGGTAGAGCTTCACCTCGTTGGTGACCGACTTGTAGCGCGTGCCGGTGAGCACGTTCAGCGCGGCCTGGGTGCCGACGATCTGCGAGGTGGGGGTCACCAGCGGCGGGAAGCCGAGGTCCTCGCGCACCCGCGGGATCTCCTCGAGCACGGCGTCCATGCTGTCGAGCGCGCCTTGCTCTTTCAGCTGATTGGCGAGGTTGGAAATCATCCCGCCCGGCACCTGGTTGATCAGCACACGGGTGTCGGTGCCGGTGAAGGCCGACTCGTACTGCCAGTATTTCTTGCGCACCTCCTTGAAGTAGGCCGAGATTTCCTCGATCAGCGGCAGCGATAGCCCGGTGTCGTATTCGGTGCCGGCGAGCGCGGCGACCATGCTCTGCGTGGTGGGGTGGCTGGCGCCTTCGGCAAACGCGCCGACGCAGGTGTCGATGATGGTCGCGCCCGCTTCCACCGCCTTCAGGTGCGTCATGTGCGCCAGGCCCGATGTCGCATGGCTGTGGGTATGGATGGGCAGGTTGGTGGCTGCGCGGATTGCACGCACCAGCTCGAATGCGGTGTAGGGCGTGAGCAGGCCCGCCATGTCCTTGATGGCGATGGTGTCGCAGCCCATTTCCGCCAGGCCGCGGGCGAGTTCGACGAAGTGCGGGATGTTGTGCACCGGGCTGGTGGTGTAGCTGACCGTGCCCTCGGCGTGCTTGCCGGCGGCTTTGACTGCCTCGATCGACACGCGCAGGTTGCGCAGGTCGTTCATCGCGTCGAACACGCGGAACACGTCGACGCCGTTGTCGGC
>DATMWS010000216.1:0-26770 GCA_035562135.1 Thiobacillus sp.
CGCGATCCAACTCATCAAAGCCAACGCTCGAGGGTTTCGCAACTTCACCAACTATCGGGCACGAATCCTGTTTCATTGTGGCAAGCTGGACATGAGCTTAGGCTGATAGAAAATCACAGTGAATTCGACGATGAACCAAAAATTATGAGCTTGCTTTGCGGCTGGCGGAACAAGCAGAGGTTGACGCCAAACTGGCTGCAGAGATGGCGCGTTCAGCCAAAGCACAGAAAGCAGCCGACGCATTGCAGGAAGATATTCGCGTGCTGCGCCAAGAAATCGACCGTCAATCCAAATAATCATCAAATGGGGCTCATCATGAAAAAAAATCGATATCTTCCCGTCAGCCTGATCGCTGCCGCGATTCTCGCCGGCTGCAGCACCATGCCGCAGAATTCATCTCTCGCAGAAGCGCATAGCATTTACAGCAGCGCGCGAACCAACCCCCAAGTCGTGAATCTGGCACCGGTTGAATTGCAAAAAGCCGGCGAGTCTCTGAGCAAGGCGGATGTTGCATTGAGCAAAGGTGAAAGTGATGCCACGGTCAATCAACTGGCCTACATAGCCAAGCAGCAAGTGGCGATCGCACAGGAAACCGCAAAGCGGAAAGCCGCTGAATTGGCGATTACCAACGCCAGCGCCCAACGCGACCAAGTCCGCCTTGCGGCGAGAACGGCTGAAGCCGAAGCGGCCAGACAGCAGGCGGCGATCGCGCAGCAAAGCGCCAAGCAGCAAGCGGAACGTGACCAGGCACTCATTGCGGCGAGACAGGCTGAAGTCGATGCAGCCAGACGACAGGCGGAAATCGCGCAGCAAACCGCCGATCAGCAGGCTGCCGCATTGGCGGCTGCCACCGCCCAGGCTCAACGAGACGAAGCACTCATTGCGGCGAGACAGGCTGAAGTCGATGCAGCCAAACGGCAGGCGGCGATCGCGCAGCAAACCGCCGATCAGCAAGCTGCTGCATTGGCGGCTGCCACCGCCCAGGCGGAACGTGACCAGGCACTCATTGCGCAGCAGGAAATGCAGCTCAAGGAGTTGGATGCCAAGAAAACGGATCGCGGTCTGGTGATCACGCTGGGCGACGTGTTGTTCAGTGTCAACAAGGCGCAGCTGTCACCGGGCGGTATGCGCAACGTGCAAAAGCTGGCCGATTTTCTCAACCAATACCCGCAGCGCAAGGTATTGATTGAAGGCCATACTGACAGCACCGGAAGTCACAGTCTCAATCAGACACTCTCTGAACGACGCGCCAATGCCGTGCGGACGGCTTTGAGCGACATGGGGGTCAGCAGTGACCGTATTGCCACACGCGGATATGCTGAGGCGTATCCGGTTGCCACCAACAACACTGCCGCCGGTCGTCAATTGAATCGGCGCGTGGAAATCATCCTTTCCGACGACAACGGCAACATCGTTCCACGCTAGACATCCGCGGGAAAAAGCTTATACAACAGGGTGAGGGCGGCAGTGTTTAATGAACCTTCGTTGAAATCTGCTGAAATAAACGTCGAAAGCTTCAAGGGTGTGATTGGGTTGAGCGGCTTCTTCAGTACGGAGCCGATATGAAAAAGGCGGTCAATTTGCACACAGCTTCAAGGGTGTGATATCCGTCAAGAATGACAGGCAGGTTAAGCCTTTGAAGTCAATCTGCTCGTCTTGTTACGTCTTGTTATGTTTTATTGGGAGGTGTAAAAATGCTCGGAACTATTGCAGTTATCTTGATTGTTCTCTGGTTGCTTGGACTGGTCACCTCGTACACCATGGGCGGATTAATCCACATTCTCCTGGTCATCGCGATCGTGGTGATATTGGTGCGTGTCATTCAAGGTCGAGGCGTGTAACGACCCTGGGATTTTCCCAGGCGGGAGGAGGGTGGGTAAAGCGATCCGGTTGTTCACGGTTTCAGCTTTCCCCGGCTTTCCCGTCGCCAATACAAATGAATTTCTCTATGGGAGAAAATGGGATGAACGCAATCAAAATGTTGGCAATCGTGCTGATCGTGGCCGGCGGCTTGGCGTTGGCGTATGGCGGTTTCACTTACACCAAGGATACGCATCAGGCCAAACTGGGTCCGATAGAGCTGTCGGTCAAGGACACGCAGACAGTCAACATCCCAATCTGGGCCGGCGTGGGGGCGATCGTGGCGGGGGTGGTCCTGCTTTTTGTACGCAAGTAACCTCTGCTCCACCTGATGGGTGCAACAAAAATGCTGCCGGGCGCGCTGAATATTGCTGCCGAATGTTAAGGATAAGCCAATGGATTCCAGGCGGCCGCATAGCGGATCTTGCCCAATTTAACGGTTAAACCGCAAAGTAATACGATAGGAATCTTCCTATGGATACGATAGAAGTAGCAACGGAGAAAAGCATGGAAAAATTATCTTTTGAAGTCACCAAGGAACAGTTGATCGACGATTTCAAGGTGGTGGTGGCCGATGCGGAAGCACTGCTGAAAGCGACAGCCAACCAGGGCGGCGAGAAGCTGGCCGAGGTCCGCGCCAAAGCGGAAGAGTCGCTCAGGGTTGCGAAAGACAAGATGGCAGAAGCGCAGGCGGCACTGCTGGTCAAAACCAAAGCGGCAGCCAAGGCTACCGACGTTTATGTCCACGAAAATCCATGGAGAGCGGTCGGCGTTGCCGCCGGTGTCGGCCTGGTGATCGGCTTGCTCATCGGCCGCCGCTAGTCGCTCGCCATGACCGAGAAAACGCCCGGCGGAAGCAAGGGGCTGCTTGAGTCGCTGAGCACGCTGGCAGCCACGCTGGTTGCCAGCGTGCACACGCGCCTCGATCTTCTGTCTGCAGACGTGGAGGAATACCGGGCGCATGTATTGTCGCTGCTGGTGTTGGCACTGGTCGCCCTTTTTTGTCTCGGGGTTGGCGTGGTGCTGGCAGCGATCCTGCTCGTGGTCGCATTCTGGGACACCCACCGTCTCCTGGTGTTGGGGTCGCTTGCCGGATTATTTTTGGCAGCGGGCATCGCGGCATGGCTGTTTGCCCTGCGCAAAGCGAGAGCCAAGCCGAGACTGTTTGCGGCGAGTCTGTCGGAATTGTTAAAAGACCGGCAGCAGCTCGTTTCCCGTTTGTGAACATGAAAAACCCAGTTGAACCACAGAGGCACAGAGGAAAAGCAAAGCGTTATGCCGCCACGGAGAATCCCCCGCCGCGTGAAAGTCGGTTGACCTGCAATGTATTTGTTTAATGGACTTTCTCTGTGCCGCTGTGTCTCTGTGGAGAGGAATTTAGGATGAATGAAAAATTGATCCGGCTGGCTGAACGGCGTGAACGTCTGGTTGCGCAGGCTGCAGCACAACGAATGGCGCTGGCGCAAAACATCGAGCCGTGGCGCCGGCCCTTGGCGCGGGCCGACCAAGGGCTGGCTGCACTGCGGTATATCAAGGGCCATCCCGCCTGGATCGTCGGCGGCGTCGTCTTGTTGCTGGGGGTATTACGGCCTGTCCGCGTCGGAAAATGGCTGGGGCGCGGCTGGGTGACGTGGCAGATGGTGAATAAACTGCGCGGCAGGTAGCCGGAACCCGGAATATCCAGACAAGCAGCCAAGCCGCCTGTTACACCCCCGAATCAAACCCGAAACTCCTGGTTGCCGGATGCCCGGTGCTTAGCGTCGAACGTAGACGCGATAGGCGAGGGTGCGAGCATTGCCATGACGCATCGGGTCGCGCTGCAGACTTTTCCCAATCGCTCAGTCCGGCCGTTGTTGTGGCAGTTCGTCATTGCCGGTAACGAGCCACTGCGCGAAGTCCCCGGCGGACACGGGGTGGCTGAAATGGAAGCCTTGCCCCTCGTCGCAATGCCGGGCCTGCAGGAGCGCGAGTTGCTCGTGCGTTTCCACGCCCTCGGCGATGACCCGCTGCTTGAGATTTCTCCCCATGCCGATCACTGCGGCCACGATGGTGGCATCGTCCTCATTGGTGACGATGTCGCGCACGAACGACTGGTCGATCTTCAGGGTGTCGATCGGGAAGCGCTTCAGATAACTCAGGCTCGAATAGCCGGTACCGAAGTCATCGATGGCAAGCTGCACCCCCATGGCCTTGAGTGCTTCAAGCACCGACGCCGACGATTCGACGTCGTGCATGAGGATGCTTTCGGTCAGTTCCAGTTCGAGATAGCGCGGTTCCAGGCCGGTCTCCTTCAGGATCAGGGCAACCCCTTCGAGAAAATTTTCGTGCCTGAACTCCACCGCGGAAATGTTGACCGACACGGGCACGGCGCGCAGGCCTGAATCCAGCCAGGCCTGGACTTGCCTGCAGGCCTCGCGCAACACCCAGCGGCCGACCGGCACGATGAGGCCGTTCTCTTCCGCAATCGGCACGAACTGCGCCGGAAAGACGAGTCCGAGAACCGGATCCTGCCAGCGGATGAGGGCCTCGGCACCGGTCATCGCGCCTGAAGCGAGATCGATCTTCGGCTGGTAATGCAGCAGGAACTCTCCCTGCTTCAGGGCGCGGCGCAGGCTGCTTTCGACAAGTAGCCGGCGGACCGCGCGGGCGTTCATGTCGGCTCTGAAGAACTGGTAGTTGTTGCGGCCGCTTGCCTTGGCGTGATACATCGCGGTGTCCGCGTTCTGCATCAAGGTATCCACGTTGGTGCCGTCATCCGGAAAGACGCTGATGCCGATGCTCAGGCTGACATGGAGTTCGTGCCCGCCGATCAGATGCGGCATGTCGAGCGCGGCGCGCAAGGTTTCCGCAACGTGGGCCGCATCCTGCGGCTGCCCGATTTCGGTCAGCAGGATCACGAACTCGTCACCGCCCTGGCGGCATACCGTGTCGGTGGTGCGCACACACGCCACCAGGCGGTTCGCAACCGACTGCAGCAGCTGGTCGCCGATCGCATGCCCCAGCGAGTCGTTGATGTGCTTGAAATGATCCAGGTCGAGGAACATCAGCCCGACTTGCTTGTGGTGCCGCTGGGCCAGCCCGATCGCGTGGGAAAACCGTTCTGTCAGCAGGAGCCGGTTGGGCAGGCTGGTGAGAAAGTCGTGCTGGGCCAGATGGGCCATCTCCAGTGCCATGGCCCGCGCTTTGCTGACGTCGCGGAAGACGATCACCGCGCCGGTGACCCGGCCGTCCCGGTTGTGGATGGGGGCGGCGGAATCCTCGATCGCGGACTCGGATCCGTCGCGGCGGACCAGCACACAATCCGTGCCCAGCCCCACCGTCTCGTCCTCTGTGATGGCGCGCAGCATCGGATTCGCCGCCGGCTGGCGTGTCGTGCCGTCGACGATAGTGAATACTTCTGCAATCGGACGGCCCAACCCGTCCTCGCGAGGCCAGCCGGTCATCGTCTCCGCAACCCGGTTCAGATAGGTCACATTGCCCAGAAGATCGGTGGTCAGCACGGCGTCGCCGATGGAATTGAGCGTGACCTGGGCGCGCTCCTTTTCCGCGAACAGGGCCTCTTCCGCCGCCTTGCGCTCGGTGATGTCCTCAACCGTTTGCACAAGCCCCAGGAATTTCTTGCCATCGAGCATGGCGGCGCTGTTGACGCGTGTCCAGACGATACGCTTGTCTTCCTGCAGGAAACGGAACTCCGTCTGGAAGGGCGCCTGGCCCCGTGCCGCGTTGCGCCACTCGGCAAGGACGCGCTCGCGGTCCTCCGGGTGGATCGCCATGCTCCAGTTCGTTCCCAGCGTCTGTTCCAGGGTCAGTCCCGATATCTTTTGATACGCCGCGTTGGTATAGACGCAACTCCCCTCGGCATCGGAGACGAAAATGCCCAGCGGGGAAGCATCGCTCATCGCGCGGAAGCGCTCCTCGCTGCTCTGCAGTGCGCCCCGGGCAGTCTTGCGATCGATGACGTAGCGCAGGGCACGCGGCAACCAGTGGGCGTCGACGTGGCCTTTGGAGAAATAGTCATGGGCGCCGCGCTGCATGGCCTGGAGGGCGGTGTCTTCATCGGTCAATCCGCTCAGGACCAGGATCAGGGAGTCAGGCGCAGCCTGGAACACCTGGTCGAACGCTTCGAGGCCTTGGCTGTCCGGCAGCGACAGATCAAGCAAGACCACCTCGAACCTTTCACTGCCCAGTCGTTCGAGCGCATCGGAGAGTCGCGTCACCCATTCGACACGAAACGGGCTGTTTCCCGTACCCGCGAGCGCATCCTGGATCAGCTTGGCATCGGTGGGATCGTCTTCGACAAGAAGGACGGTGGTCGGGGTATCGTTCATGGCAGGGCCTTCCGTGGGGATGGGCCCGCGCCCTCACCCCACTGGCGGGGTGATAAGCACAGAACCCCTCGCGTCATTGCGGAGGGTTGAGCCGGAATCATGTTACGCCAATGTCTTAATGACCACGACCCTGGCCACGATCGTTGCCGTGGCGGTCGATCTGCTTGTCGCGATGATCATCCCTGCGCTCGTCACGGCGGTCATCGCGGCGATCTCGATGTTGTGCCTGGTAGTGAGGAACATACTCGCGGTCATACCAGTTGTTTTGCACGAAGTAGACCCGCTCGCCGCAGGCGTTGTACTCGCGGCAGTGTTTGCGCCAGTTTTTGGCGTGGCCCGGGGGCACATGCAGGTAGATCGGCGGGCGATTCACCGCTACCCGCTGGATGACTCTTGGTTCCCGATAGATGATTTGTGGCGGCGGGTAGCCGCCGATGTCGATCTGGCCATAGAAGCCGGGTTGGCCGATGCTGATGGACACCCCGACGTCGGCCGCGAGTGCCGGAACGGTGGTGGCGACCAGTGCGGCTGCGAAGAGTAAACGTTTCATGTTGAAGCTCCTGTGGTCAGTCATCATTATTAATAGATCACTGCTTTCGATGAGACTACGCGAACGCCGCCACGCAATCTGTGCGCTAGCGCACGCAGGATCTTTGGCCATCTTCCGCCAGAGATTGCTTCCAATGTTCGCCAGCGCACTGAACGGCGCGTGACATTCGCCTACGCTGTTGATCTACCGCGTGCGACATCCAAGTCGAGCCGGTTTGTTCGCGGACGGCTCGAGGCCATCCGTGCCACGATTTCACACTTTCAAAGGATTTACCATGAACCGTACGCTATTGATTTCTGCACTGCTTGCAACGCTGAGCCTGGCCGCTTGTGACAGGCCAACCGTAATCAATGTGCCCGCCACGCCCGTCGCGGTTCCTGGCCCAGCCGGTCCGCAGGGCGCCACCGGCAGCCAGGGCGCAACCGGCTATCAGGGCAACGAGGGTATCCAGGGCGAGACCGGCAAGACCGGCGATGGCACCACGGTGATCGTGGTTCCGGCCGAGGCTGCTGCGCCAGCGAACTGAATCCATTCACCCATTCGAGGAGCGCCTCATGTTGGGAACTATACTGTTGGTCGTCCTGATCCTGATACTGCTCGGCGCTGTTCCGCGCTGGCCGCATAGCAAGAATTGGGGCTACGGCCCCACTGGCGGGTTGGGTTTGGTGGTGATCGTCGTCATTGTGCTGCTGCTGATGGGACGGCTGTGACGGGTTGTCGCGCGCTGCGGTCCGGCTGGTTTGGCCCCGCACGCGCGCCCGGTTGATGGAGGGTTGATGTTTTCATCGACCCTGAAATCGGCGCGCCGGCCGCTGCACCCTCGGTATTGGCTGTCTGTCTGCCTGTTTGGCCTGCTCGGTCTGGCCGGCTGCAGCAGCCTGCCGACCATCGTGCCCGACCTGGCCCGGCGCCCCGGCCCGCCGGTGCAACTGGAAGGGGCGCGCGGTGAGCTATCGGCCACGCGCAGCAAGGTGATCCTCGACCGGATGGAAGACCGCAGCCAGGACACCGGCATCTTCGACCACCATCTGGCGCGCGAAGAAGCCATCGTCGGCACCCCGCTGACCGCCGGCAACCAGGTGCGGTTGCTGCAGGACGGCCCGGCCACCTACCAGGCGATGTACGCAGCCATCATGGCGGCCCGCGACCACATCAACATGGAAACCTACATCCTGGACGACGACGAAGTCGGCCAGCGCTTTGCGCAGGCCCTGATCGCCAAGCAGGGGCAGGGCGTGCAGGTCAACCTCATCCGTGACAGCGTCGGCACCCTCGGCACGCCGGCGGCCTTCTTCCAGCAACTGACCGACAGCGGCGTCAATATCCTCGAATTCAACCCCATCAACCCCCTGGTGTCGCGCAAGGAATGGACGTTGAATCAGCGCGACCACCGCAAGCTGCTGATTATCGACGGGCGCACGGCGTTTCTCGGGGGCATCAACATCAGCGGCGTCTACTCCGGCGGCTCGTTCAGATATGGCTCGCGGGCGAAGCCCGACGCGGGCGCCGACCCTGGCCTGGCGTGGCGCGACACCGACCTGCAACTGCAGGGGCCGGTGGTGACCGAGTTGCAGAAGCTGTTCCTCGCGACCTGGGAACAGCAGAAGGGCGAGCCGCTGCCCGGGAAAAACTACTTTCCGCCCCCCGAGCACGCGGGCCCGCACCTGGTGCGCGCGATCGGCAGTTCGCCCGACGAACCCTTCAGCCTGATTTATGCCACGCTGCTCTCGGCCATCGCCAGCGCTGAAGTCAGCGTGAATATCACCAACGCCTATTTTGCCCCCGACCCGCAGTTGCTCGACGCGCTCGAAGCGGCCGCCCGGCGCGGCGTCGGCGTCACCCTGATTCTGCCCAGCCAGACCGACTCCTGGCTGGTGTTCCACGCCGGACGCAACTACTACGACCGGCTGCTGCGGGCGGGGGTGAAAATCCATGAGCGGCAGGGCGTGATCCTGCATTCCAAGACCGCGCTGATCGACGGCGTCTGGGCCACGGTCGGCTCGACCAACCTCGACTGGCGCAGTTTCCTGCATAACTACGAGTTGAACGCGGTGGTGCTGGGGCCGGAGTTTGGCAAGCAGGTGCAGGCGATGTTCGACAAGGATATCGCGGCGTCCGACGCGATCACGCTCGAGCAGTGGCAGCGCCGCCCGCTCGATCTGCGCTTCAAGGAGTGGTTCGCCCGGGTCTGGGAATACTGGCTGTGAACCTTGATCTTCACCGCAAGCACGTCGTGATCGTCGTCGTGGCCAGCTTCGCCCTCACTCTGGACTGAATGCCTGCGCCTTTCCGGGCGTCCCTGGTATCTGTAAGTACCAGCGCAGCGCGGCTATTGCGAAGCGGAAGCAGACCGTTCTGGGTAAGAAATTGAACTGGAGCTATCGGCCATTTTCGTACCGTCAGGTTAATCACCACGTGCGTCCGCTAATCGGTTCGGATTCAACCGGTGGATGCAACACACTAGAAACTGCGTAAGCAGAAGGAGTGTTGCATCCACCGGTTGAATCCGCAGGCCAAAGCCGTCATTTGCTCCTATCGTAAGCTGAAATTCGACCTCTACTATTCTGCAACGTCCAAGCTTTCCTATTTCGTTTCTCTGCAGTGACTTGGACTTGCCAGCATTAGTTGTGGATAAATATTCACTTCGTGAAATCGGATCGCCTGTAACATATTCGAGACTTTAATCAGACTGCAGATAAACATGCTTCTCAATATCACCCTCAAACTTGTCGATGGTGTGCGCATCGTTGTGCCGGACTCTCTGAACTTGATTACCACCTATGTCTTGCGTGAACAGGAGGATTGGTTCGAGGACGAAATCAAGTTTCTAAGGCATTTGATCCAACCGGGACAGAGGGTAATCGACATCGGTGCTAACTACGGGGTATACACCCTAGCAATGGCCAAGCTAGTTGGTCCGACCGGACGTGTATGGGCCTTTGAGCCAGCATCAAGCACCGCAAACCTGCTAGCTACTAGCATCGCCACCAACAATTTTAGCCATGTAGTGCTTGTGCGTAGCGCACTCTCAAGTGCGACAGGAACAGCGCAATTATCACTAAATGAAAATTCAGAACTGAATGAACTAGTACGTAGCGAGCAGTTTGTAGGGGCGAGCGAAACCGTACCTCTCGTGACTCTTGATGCCTCCATGGACAGCTATGGCTGGAAAGATATCGATTTCATGAAAATCGATGCTGAAGGGGAGGAGGCTAATATCCTGCGCGGGGGGGCGAATTTCCTTGCTACTGAATCGCCTCTAATCCAATACGAAATTAAAGCGGGCAATGATTTGCACCTAGATCTAGTGCGACAGTTTTCTGAGGTTGGATACCAATCCTACCGTCTTGTGCCCGGACTTAATTTGTTGATTCCTTTTGATGACGAAGGGGCTGCAGATGGTTACCTGCTGAATCTGTTCTGTTGCAAACCAGATAGAGCTGCCCGCCTTGCTACTCAGGGATTCCTTGTCGAGGCAGAAACTAAAATTCCTTCATCGCACAAATTCGAGATCAGCCATATTTCGAATCAGTCCGGCAGTAATGACCCATATGGATGGGACGAGGTACTAGTGAAACTGCCTTATGGCAAATTGCTTTCCGAGCATTGGGCGAAAATGGTGGCAGATAGTCAGAGTAACGAAGTTGAGGAGTCACTATTCCTTTATGCCCTCTCGCGAGATACATCATTGCCGATGGCTGAACGCTTTGCTTCGCTCGAAGCCAGTTATCTTAAACTTAAGCGACTATGTGAAACACAGCCCGCCTATCTGCGCCTATCCAGCCTAGCTCGAGTGGCACGAGACTACGGTGCACGCTCCGTCGCAGTAAATGCACTCGGACAGCTATGTAACATGATCTTTCAGCAACGGCGGGTGAACCCAGTCGAGCCATTTCTCGCACCTGGAGAGCGTTTCGACTCGGTATCTCCCCAGAACCAGAACTCAGTAGCAAATTGGATCGCGGCAGCGGCGCTTGAAGAATTGGAAAGGAATCAAGCCCTTTCTTCATATTACACCGGGATGTCGAGTAAATCGCGTCTAGAGGCCATCCGTGATTTTGGCTTTGGGGGTGACGAAATGAAGCGCCGCCTTATTCTGATTAAGCAGCGTTTTGGTGTTCAAATGAGTACTTGAAGGGTAGCTGGATCGGTCCACCGCTAAACCCTAACAGTTGTTTACTTGTCCTCGTATGCTGTCAGCTTCGGCCGATAACCGGACGCTTTCGGAATACATCACGAATGTTTCTTTAGGGTCGGCCACTGCCGGTCACCACCTGCTCCGGATGACTGATTTATCTTTCTTGTTGCTGAGTGGATCAGTCGTCGTCCTCTCAGATCCCCTGTCTTTTGTAAGGGGACCAGGTATTTTCCACGCTGCACGATGGCGTTCTGCAATACACCTTATTGCGATGTCTGCTGGCGCAGATATTCGCTCCGTTTCATATCCATATAAGTGGTTCGGCCGACTTCGCGCAATTGGCGGGGATATTGCTCGGTGGCGGTGAACCAGCTGTGCAGGCGTTTCTGGAGCTGCATAGGCGGCGGCTCGGCCAATGCGCCAAGATAGGCGTCGATGGCGAGGTAATAGCGCATGGTATTGCGTTCCGCCACGCCACGCATGCCTCCGATATAGTCGGGCTGGCCGCTGGATTGCTTGCCAATACTGGTGAACCCCACCTTGCCGCTTCCAATTGTGGCGAGGTAAGCCTTCATGGCAAGTCGTCCCGCCAATCCGTAAGCATACGAATAGGTCAGGTGTAGAAAGGTCCGATCGTTCCCAACCGGCACAGCCTGCAGCTGGATGTGATAGTTGCGGGTACTCAGCGGTCCCTTCTGCGCATTGAGCTGGATATCCAGGTAATTCGCTGTCGCCGCGTTGATGCGATAGGAGAATTCGATGGGATAGGCATCTTTGATGGGCTGAGGGTTTTTTTTTCCGATGTAGACAGTCAGGACCGTGCGGGTCTCGTCGGTCGTGGCATGGCAGTACTTGGTATTGATATGCAGGATCAGCACGTCACACCAGTCCTCTGCGCTATTGAGTGCGGCATTGACGGTGGAAAACGGATAATCGACCAAGGCGTAGATATCGCCTTTCAAGTCGTTGGACGATTCGGAAGAGTCGAGGGCCAGCGCTCGCCGAAACGGGTTGTGCTGGAGTCGTTCACCCAGGGACACGTATTTGGCCTGGAGTCGTGCGGCGGATTGCGTATCCGGCACGGAGGCAAGGGCCAGCCCCGCGCTGGAAAACACTATCCAGGCGAGCCACACCCTTGTCAGCCAGGCCAACTGATTTTCCCGGAATGCTTGCTCATCGGGTTATGCCTTCTGCTTGCCTTCGCGCCCATGATCGCGGTCGCCGCCGTGACGGCCCGTTCTGCTTGCCGCGATGATCACCCCTGCGCTCATCACGGTGGCCATCGCGGTGATCACGATGACTGTTGCAACAATCGGGTTCGAATATTCCATGATGATTTTTTCTGTTGGCTTGCGAGAATCCCCGCGCGTCATTGTGCATCGCACTCAGGACCCGGATCAGGGATTCGGCGCAGGGGACACTTGATCGAACGCCTCGATGCCTTAGACGTCGGGGGCGCTCATGGGAATATCGATTGAGTTCGGCGGGCGCTGGAAGCGTTCCGCTGCAACGAATGCTCAAGCCTTTTCACTTATGCGCAATCGGTTTTTCGGTGAACAGGTAGTCCTTGAGCTCCTTGGAAAACCTCGGATTTTTGCGTCGAATCCACTCCAGCACCATCGATGCATGCTCTTTTTCCTCGTCACGATTGTGCTCAAGGATTGCCTTGAGTTCCATGTCTTTGCATGCATCAGCACGTTGGTTGTACCAATCAACGGCTTCCAGTTCCTCCATCAGAGAAACAATGGCTCGGTGCATGTCGCGCGTTTCAGCTGACAGTTCCTCTATAGGTTCGTGATAACCGACGCTGGACATATTTTTCTCCTGATGGTTGTGGGGTTTCTAGCGAAGAATGCCTGACTCTGATGCAAGCAGGCGAATCATTACCGTAATCGCGGTGGGACTCCGATTGATTCGGCTGACCATCGGCTGCTTTCCACGATGGAGTGGCGCGGTGACGGCCCGTGTGCACCGTTTCTCCTGTCATGCGACTCACCACGGCCCCCACATTAACAGGGGATGTCGCTTCACGCGCAGATTCCCTTTCCAGCCGCAGTCCTTCGAACGGCAGCGGTAGCGGCGGACCGGTATGACGATGCTCATGAGCAAATCCACGAACCGGCGTGGGACTCGGTACACAGAGCCGTTGCAGCGGGGGCATGCGTATTCTGGAGAGGGATAGCCAGCGTCGTCAGGGCGACCGCCGCCGACGGGGGAGGGCGCGCTCATGACCCCGACTGTCCCGTGACGACGTTGCCGCGTCGCTTCCACCGCGAGAAAAGATTACGCGCTGCTTCGCGATGCCACACGTGCACCCACCTTGATGCACCGAGTAACTCACCCGCCTCCGTGTTGATTGGGAATAGCTCTGGCGCAGAGTTGGCGCCCCCAGTCCACACAAGTAGTGGCATGAAGTATCTACAGCGGGCCATGAATGGGGCCTTGTCAAGAAAGCGCCTGCCTCGGCGACCCAGATACTGTGCACGGTGCAGCGCACAGCGTGGTCGGGTCAGGAGGAAGGCTTCGGATGCTAGTCCTTGTTGCGCGCTTCAAAGTCCTTGATCTGCTTCTCGGCTTCGTCCTTCGTGATGCCGTAGGACTCCTGGATCTTGCCCACCAGTACGTCGCGCTTGCCGGCAATCACGTCGAGGTGATCGTCGGTAAGCTTGCCCCACTGTGTTTTCACCTTGCCCTTGAACTGCTTCCAATTGCCTTCTACGATATTCCAGTCCATAACAATCTCCTTAGGTTCGGGCCGCCGACTGGCGGAATTGCCAATCGAGCATCCATTGCTGCAGTCGGCCTCTCGCCATGTGTGCATCCCGCGCAGCGACTGCTGCAGAAGGGAAGGGCTGGCGACCGCCTTGACAGCTTTTATAGAATTTCCCAATGAAGATACAAACTTAGTCGCATACTCTGGCGCAGTCTGTGCGGTGGCGTACGTAGTGCGACGTTCGGTGACGGCCTTGGGGTGATATCAGGAAGCTCGCGCAGCCCGGGGGCGCGAGCCTGATGAAGGAACGACTCAGGCCTTCTGGGCCCACAGAGTGCACCAGCCACCGGGGCTGATCTGGCCTTCGACCAGCTTGCAGCTATTCGACCCGGCGATGAAATGCAAGCATCCGTCGCACTTCTGCCCGCCCTTCGGCTGAGTCTGGTACTGCACGCTTGCCTGCGACACTTTCCTGGTCGCCGCCGGAGCGGCAGCGTCCGCGCTGGTGGCTGGAGAGCCGGCCTGGGCGGCACCGGTTGAGTTCGCGCCTTTCTTTGAATCACACCCAAAAAGTGCGGCCGGCAGCAGCAGGCCACAACCCATCGCCAGTGCTCCGCGCAACACCACCCTGCGGGGCGGGATTTCTTCTTTCATCTCGCCCTTGAACGGCTTCCTGTTGCCTTCATCGATATCCGTATTCATATCAAACTCCTTTGGTTCTGGACCTGACTGGCGGAATGGCCAATCGAGCATCCTTTGTCGCAACCGGCCTCTCGCCACGTGTGCACCTCGCGCAGCGTCAGGCTGTAGAAAGAGCAATGTGGTGACCACCCATACGATTTTTATAGAATCTCCCGATGAAAGAGCAAGGCAAGTCGTTTGCTCAAGCGCATTCTGTGCGGCGGCATACCTGGGGCGACGCTCGGCGATGACCTTGGTGCGGGTATCAGGACGCTCGCGCTGCCCGGGGCGCGAGACCACCCCTGTTCGTAGACGGCAGGCTGAGCAAACCGGATGGTTCTAGTCGAAGCCGAGCCATTGCCGGGACGCGGGACTCGACAAGCTCAACCGGTCTGGCTTTTGCTAGCCGGTCTGCTTTTTGCAAGCTGCACCAGCGCCCCCAGGAGCTTCTGAATGTACTGCCGGGTCGGCTCATCGGTCAGCCTGCCCTCCGGGTCAAACCGCTGCGAGGCATTGCCGATCATCACCTCCGGTTGATTGACCACGGGCATGTCCAGCGTGACGAGGATTTGCCGCAGATGGTATTGCGCGCGGGCGGTTCCCAGGCTGCCGGTCGATGCGCCCATCATCGCCGCCGGTTTGCCCGTCCAGGCGCTCTCACCATAGGGCCTCGAGGCCCAGTCGATGGCGTTCTTGAGCACGCCGGAAACCGAATAGTTGTACTCCGGCGTGGCGAACAGGATGGCATCGGCGGCCAGAATCCGTCGCTTGAATTCAAGCATGGCAGCCGGCAGCGCCATTTCGGTGTCCTGATCGAAGACGGGAATGCCATGGAGCTCGACCAGGCTCAGCACCGCGCCGTCTGGCACCAGTTCCTGCGCCGCCTTGAGTGCAAAATGGTTGTAGGAGGCTTTGCGCAGACTCCCCACGATGCCTAGAATTACTATCTTGTCCATTCAAAACTCCTTGTCCTGATTCGGTAAAGGGTGCCAGCACATGGCGTCCGGCGCTGTGCGCCAACGCACATAGGAAAACCGGTGGCCTGTGTGCGTTACCGAACGGAATGGAAACCGCTCCCGGTGCATCGTGCATGCTGGCCTATAGTGTTCTAGCACTTAGTTTGTTGCGACCGCTCAGATATCGGTTGGACGTACCTGACTTGGCGATGTAGTCGGGCCTGCCTCCGGCAGCTCGAGAAAACGCCTTCTCAAGCATCCCTCACCGGTGCGCCTTCCCTGTGTTTTTCGAGGAGCCAATATGATCAATCCATCCAAATCCACCATGAGCCTGCTGAGTCGGGTAACCCCGCTTGCCCTGCTGCTCCTGGCCTCTGCAAATCTGTACGCCCAGCAGCCCATGTCGATTTCCCTGAAAGGCAGCGCCGAGGTGCCGCCGGTGACCACTTCAGCGACGGGGTCGGGGCAGATCACGGTGCTGCCCGACCACACGGTGAGCGGCGGCATCAAGGTATCCGGTCTTGTCCCGACGATGGCGCATATTCATGAGGGCGCCGTCGGGAAAAACGGCCCGCCGATCATTACCCTGACCCAAACCGCCAACGACAGTTTTGCCGTGCCCGCCGGGGCCAGGCTGACCGATGCGCAGTACACAAATTTCACGACCGGCAATCTGTACGTCAATGTGCACAGCGCCCAGTACCCGAATGGTGAAATCCGGGCGCAGTTGCTGCGTACGGAAGCAGCCGGCACACCGACGCGCGCGGATTACTGAACCGCATCACTACAAGGAGAATCTCATGTTGGGAACCATACTATTGATCGTTCTGATCCTGATGTTGATCGGTGCCATTCCGACCTGGCCGCACAGCAAGAACTGGGGCTACGGGCCCAGTGGTGGGTTGGGTTTGGTGGTGATCATCATTATCGTGCTGCTATTGCTGGGACTGCTGTGACGGGTCATTGCTGCTCCGCGATCAGGCTGGTGCGACCGCGCTGGAGCACTCTCTTGATTGGCGTGGTGGTTCTGGTGCTCGCCGCCTGTGGTGAGATGGCCACGCTGCCGATCTCGGCCGGTACCGGGCCACAGCCCACGCTGCCGCCACCCCAGAAGACGCTGATTCCGACCGTGAACATCGCGCCCGCCGAGGGCTGGCCGGCCGGTGCGACGCCGCTGGCGGCACCGGGCACGCGCGTGGTCGCGTTCGCCAGCGGCCTGGACCACCCGCGCTGGCTGCATGTGCTGCCCAATGGCGATGTGCTGGTGGCGGAGACCAATGCGCCGCCCAAGCCCGACGACGCCAAGGGCATCAAGGGCTGGCTGATGGTCTTGGTGATGAAGCGGGCGGGCGCTGGCGTGCCCAGCGCCAACCGCAGCACCCTGCTGCGCGACACCGATGGTGACGGGGTGGCGGACCTGCGCTCGGTGCTGCTGCAAGGGTTGAACTCGCCTTTCGGCATGGCGCTGGTGGGCAACGATCTCTACGTGGCCAACTCCGACGCGGTGCTGCGCTTTCCCTACGCCGTCGGCGACACGCGCATTACCGCGCCCGGCACGAAGTTGGTTGAGTTGCCCGCGGGCCCGATCAACCACCACTGGACCAGGAACCTCATCGCGAGCCCGGACGGAACCAAGCTCTACGTGACCGTGGGCTCGAACAGCAACGTGGCCGAACGGGGGATGGCGGTGGAGGCGGAGCGAGCCGCCATCTGGGAGGTGGACACCCGGAGCGGCGCGCGCCGCATCTTTGCCTCCGGCCTGCGCAACCCCAATGGCCTGGCCTGGGAACCTCGCAGCGGCGCGTTGTGGACAGTGGTGAACGAGCGCGACGAGTTGGGCAGCGACCTGGTGCCCGACTATATGACCGCCGTGCGCGACGGTGGCTTCTACGGGTGGCCCTACAGCTACTACGGCCAGCACATTGATGAGCGTGTGAAGCCGCAGCGTCCCGAACTGGTGGCCCAGGCGATTGCACCGGACTACGCCCTGGGGCCGCACACCGCCCCGCTGGGCCTGGCGTCTTCCATCGGCACCACGCTGCCCGCAGCCTTTGCCAACGGCATGTTCATCGGCCAGCATGGCTCGTGGAACCGCCGGCCACACAGTGGCTACAAGGTGATTTTCGTGCCCTTCGAAAACGGCAAGCCTTCCGGCGGCGCACCTGTCGACGTGCTGACAGGTTTTCTCAGCGAAGACGGTGATGCCTACGGCCGACCAGTCGGGGTGGCGCTCGACAGGCAGGGGGCGCTGCTGGTGGCCGACGATGTGGGCAATGTGGTCTGGCGCGTGACCGCTCGCCAGCGCTAACAGATCCCTGGGACAGAGGCCTGGCAAGAATGGAACCGTTACACATCGCACTGAGCAGCCCGTGCAAAGGTGGAGAAGACGAAGGTGCCGAATATCGGAAAGATCGAGGAGAGCGAAATGCCTATTACCCCTCCGCTTGATCGACACTACGAACCAAGGAATTTTTCCGACCGGATTGCTTATGCTTTCGTCGAATTTATGCGGTTCTTCGCCGACACTTTTTTCGCTCGTCGGTATGGCCATCGCGCGGTTGTGCTGGAAACGGTTGCTGCTGTGCCGGGCATGGTTGGCGGTGCCCTGCAACATTTGCATTCTCTGCGCCTGATCGAAGGCGATCACGGCAGGATCCGCACCCTCCTGGACGAAGCGGAGAATGAACGCATGCACTTGATGACTTTTATTCATATTACCCAGCCCTCTGGGCTTGAGCGCCTGCTGATTCTGCTTGCCCAAGGCGTCTTCTTTAACCTTTACTTTCTGCTTTACATGATTTCGCCCAAGACCGCGCACCGTGTCGTGGGGTACCTGGAGGAAGAAGCGGTCCACAGCTACACCGAGTATCTGGCCGGGGTGGACAACGGCACTCACGCCAATGTTCCGGCCCCCAGGATCGCTATTGATTACTGGAAACTCGCGCCCGACGCCCGGCTGCACGACGTCATCGTCGCAGTCCGTGCAGATGAGATACGTCACCGCGAAGTCAATCACGCACTTGCAGACACGCTGGCTTGATCCTGATCTGTGGCCGCCGGCATTCCCCCAAGGCCATTGTTTCCGCATCCGCCCAGACGCATGTGCGACGCGTGTCAGACCTGTGGACGCGGCAGTGAGTGCGTGACACAAGTTACCAAGGTCGGCAGGATGATCGCGTCATGCCATGTTGATGTCCTTGGAGTCGCCGACCGAAGCCTTGATGACTTCCCCTGCGATGGCTGTCTCCTGCTGCGTCCGGGTCTCGACCACCAACACGACCTGACCGCTGGCGATCGCATCGCCGATCAGGTCCGATAACCAGCCGTCCTTGTTGCCGGCACCCGGCGTGGCACCGGCTGCTGCGCCGATCAGGCCACCGATGCTGGCACCCCAGCCCAGCAACATCAGGGGCGCGACCAAGGGGCTGGCGACGAACAGACTCACGCTCGCCGCTGCCAGCGCCACGCTACCCAGCGCGCCGATGCCGGTGCCCACCGCGGTTCCGATGGTGGCGTCTACCAGCACGTCCTGCAACACCGCATTGCTGCCCTCTTTGGGGGCGCTGTCGGACGCAGCCGGGTCGTTTGCGAAGATACGCAGGCGTTCGCGCGGCAGTCCCTGCTCGACGAGCCTGGAAAGGGCGCTTTCGGCTTGTTCGCGGTGGGCAAAAAAGCCTGATACGTGGTGGCGGTATTCGTCCATGTTCTTTCTCCTGAAAAATGATCCGTACGAAACGGATGGTGTTTCAAGCCTATCCGGCGGTCGCCAAGGCGTCTGTGCGTTGTCGTACAGTCGCGCCATGCTGACCTCCGGGCGTCATCACCCTGACGGCTTATTTGGGTCGCGGACGCGACAGCTTCGGCTGTATCGCCTGGAGCCGGCCGGCACGCAATTCGACCACGGCCTTCGCCACCGCACGCGCCACGTTGCGCGCCTCTTCCTGCACGGGTTCATCTCGGTCCAGGCTGTCGTGACTGGTCGCATACGGCTCGAAGTATCCGATGAAGCGGTCCAATCGCGCCTGCGCCCCCGCGTCGATGAAACCCATCCAGTCGAGCCAGTCCGACAGGGCGCGGCGCGAGCCTTCGATTCCGGCCACATCACCGTGGACGATCAGCCCGTAGGCGCGCCCTGCCAGGTGCTGGGGGTAGTTCCAGCCGGCCATCTCGAGTGCTTTTGCCTTGCCGGGATTCTTGCCCGAGGTCGAGGTGGGATCGGGGTTGCCGCCGTCGGCGCACACCAGGCGGTCGATCATCAGCTTCAACGGGCTGGGGCTCTGGTACCAATACACCGGCGAGACGATGATCACCGCATGGGCGGCCATCCAGCGCTCGTAGATCTCGGCCATCCAGTCGTTGGTCTGGTCGAGCGCATGGTTGGGGTAGCAACTGCACGGCCAGTTGCACAGGGGCATCGCGGTGGATACGCAGCCCTTGCACGGATGGATCTTGCGGCCGTATTCGGAGCTGAGCAGGCTGAGGTCGAGCACGTCGGCCTGGATGTCGGCCTGCTCCAGGGTTTCGCGCGCGATCCCCAGCAGCCGGAAGGTCTTGGACATCTCGCCCGGGCAGGTGCCGTCGTTGCGTGCCGAGCCGCAGATCAGCAACACCCGGGACGGGCTCGCCGGGTCGGCCCAGCGCAGTTGCGCCGCGTCGATGCGCTGTTTCGTGGCAACCCACTCGCTTGACAAGTCGTAGTCTGGATCGAAGTACCCCGGGCCCGCCTTCTGTGTGAAGGGGGATTTGCGGTATTCGTTGTAGGCCTGCCAGGCGATCTCTTCAAGCCGCGCAATGGACGCGTCTTCGGCACGGAACGCCGGATCGATGAAGGCGGCCCGAAACCGGGTGCTGAACTCGGCACGTGTAAGGGGGGCTGGTGCCTGGCCCTTGCGGATTTCAATCATGATGGCTTCCTTTTTCCGCCAGGCTGACAAGGCAGAGGCGCGTGGACGTAACGGTTTTCATGGGGAGTTTCTTCTTGTGAAGTGACGTTGATGGATTGGCGAGCGGTCGTCTGTACGGTGCCGAACGAAATAGCGTGGAAGGAGCCTAGGCCGGTGGCAGATGTCTGCGGTAACGCTTGAAGCGGCTCATCAGCGGCTTGACGCTGGTGCCGTGGACCAGAATCGAAAGCGTGACCGCAATCAGCGTCAACTGGATCAGATCCAGGGCCAGATCTTCGGGGAGGCCATGCTGGATGGCGTACATCAGGTAGTACAGCGAACCGATGCCGCGCACCCCGAACCAGCCGACCATGCCGCGTATTGGCCACGCCGTGCGCGTGCCCAACAGGCCGACGAGGACGCTGAGCGGGCGTGCCACCAAGAACAGGAACAGTGCGAGTCCAACCGCGCGCCAGCTCCAGGAGTCGAGAAACAGCGTGCCACCGATCAGCAGCACGAGCATCAATTCAGAGAGCCGTTCCAGATGTTCCTTGAATACCAATGAACCCTCGCTGACGGTCGGCGCCGGCGCGTCATCCGGGCATGCGTTTTCCGCTTCCGGTTCGATGCGGTCGGTTTGTGGCGGATCCAGGTTTTCCTGATCGGCGCTGTTCCTATCGGTGCCGGCGAGTTTAAGTTCGGTCTGGCGCAGCGCGACGGCAGCGAAAAATACCGCCAGAAATCCCCACGCATCGCCCAGCACGCTCACGCCGTACACCACGCCGATCAGGCCGAGTCCGAGGAAGTCGTCCATCAGCTTGTGCCGGGGTGGATGGCCGCGCAGCTTTCGCGCCAGATAGGCCAGTGCGGCACCAGACAGGATCCCGATGGCGAGCCCCGCCACCGTGGCCCACAGCACATCGACCAGCGCCCAGCGCAGGCCGAATTCACCGAGCTCGTGCAGTCCGAGCAATCCCATTCCCAGCATCACAAACGGAAAAGCGCTGCCATCGTTCATGCCCGCTTCGCAGGTCAGGGTGAAGCGAAGCCGGTCGCGGTCACCGGGATGGCGGGTCTGGACATCGGTCGCCAACACCGGATCGGTGGGCGCCAGGATTGCGCCCAGCAAGACGCCCGCGCCCAGTGGCAGACCGAGCAGGGTGTAGGCGAAGGCGGCGACCAGCCCGACGCTGACCGCCATGGATACCGTGGCCAGCAGAATCGGTGTGCGCCAGCGGGCGAAGCTGAACGGAACGGGCATTTTGACGCCGGCGGAAAACAGCGAAATCAGCACAACCACTTCGGTCAGCACTTCCAGCAACGCCGATTCCTTGAGCGGATTGAAGTGAAACACATTGAGCACCGTAGGCCCGACCAGCAGTCCCACCGCCAGATAGATAATGGCTGGGGTGACCGGCAGGCGCTTGAGCATCGGGGCAGTCAAGCCCCTGGCGAGCAACAGGCCGCCCACGAGCAGAAACCATAGGGCGTTAGTCATGCTTCGTTCGGTTCATTAATTTCCAGTTTGACGCGACTGTTTTTCGCAGTGTTCCCAGGCAGTGAATTCGCCAGACAGGATTCGACTATCCGTCGCACGCCTCGGAGGAGCAGGAATATTCATTAAATTGTGGTTGATCAGTATCCGACGCGTTCAGCGTAATCCGGTTCAAAAGTTTCTGGTGTACGCCACCGCACAGACGCACTTGCGCTGCCCGCCTAGGGTGCAGCGGTGACGAGCGCATTCACTTATGACCAACAGCGAAAAAATACATCCTGTTTGGTCCGGCGCGGCTTGTCAAAAATCGTCTGGTGCCTATAACACCGACTCGTCAGCAAACGCCGATGAGCCGGCAGGCCAGCGTTACTCACCCAGGAGATCGATCATGAGCAAAGCAAAGACAACGCGTCATTCCGGAAAAGGCAAACAGGAAAAAGGCTCGACCCCGGCCAAAGGCGCACACCTGGCTGCCGGCGGCGAGCTGCACCAGGTCGCGGGTGGCGAGCACCCGGCGCTCACCACCAACCAGGGCGTCACACTTTCCGATAACCAAAACTCGCTCAGGGCCAACCCGCGCGGCCCCACGCTGCTGGAGGACTTCATCCTCCGTGAAAAAATCACCCATTTCGATCACGAGCGGATTCCCGAGCGGATCGTTCACGCGCGCGCGACGGGCGTGCATGGATTCTTCGAGCTGACCGCCTCGTTGAAAAAATACACCACCGCCAGGATACTCACCGAGGTCGGCGAGAAGACCCCCGTTTTTACGCGCATATCGACCGTCGCAGGCGGCGCGGGTTCGGTCGACACCCCGCGCGACGTACGCGGATTCGCCGTCAAGTTTTACACCAAGGAAGGCAACTGGGATCTGGTTGGCAACAACATCCCGGTTTTCTTCATTCAGGATGCCATCAAGTTCCCCGACCTCATTCATGCCGTCAAAATGGAACCTGACCGTGGCTTTCCGCAATCGGCGACCGCGCACGACACCTTCTGGGATTTCATTTCGCTCACGCCTGAATCCATGCACATGGTGATGTGGATCATGTCGGATCGCACCCTGCCGCGTTCGCTACGGATGATCGAAGCCTTTGGCGTGCATAGTTTCCGGCTGATCAACGCCGCCGGCGAATCGACTTTCGTCAAATTCCACTGGCGCCCCAAGCTCGGCCTGCAGTCCACCATCTGGGACGAGACCGTCAAGATTTCCGGCGCGGATCAGGATTTCCACCGCCGCGATATGTTCGACGCCATCGCGGCCGGCAATTTCCCCGAGTGGGAATTTGCGGTGCAGCTTTTCACGCAGGAACAGGCGGACAGCTTCCCGTTCGATCATCTGGACGCCACCAAGCTGATTCCCGAAGAACTGGTTCCGCTGAAAGTGATCGGCCGCATGGTGCTGGATCGCTGGCCGAACAATTTCTTTGCTGAAACCGAACAGGTGGCTTACTGCCCATCGCATGTGGTGCCGGGCATCGATTTCTCGAACGATCCGCTGTTGCAAGGCCGTTTGTTCTCTTATCTCGACACGCAGCTTTCGCGCCTGGGTTCGCCCAATTTCCATCAGATCCCGGTCAATGCGCCGAAGTGCCCGTTCGCCAACCATCAACGCGACGGCCATATGCAGATGGCGCAACCGACTGGCCGGGTCGCCTATGAGCCCAACTCCCTGTCCGACAACTCGCCCCGCGAAACGCCCAAGGGCTTTCATAGTGCCGCAGTCACGGAAACCGGCGAGAAAGGCCACATCCGGGCAGAGACCTTCGCCGACCACTACAGCCAGGCGCGGCAGTTCTATCTCAGCCAGACCGCGTATGAACAGGCGCACATCGCATCGGCGCTGGTATTCGAGCTTTCCAAGGTCGAACATCCGCACATACGTGTAGCCATGGTCGGCCACCTGATTCATATTGAAAAAGACCTCGCCAAGCGCGTCGCCGCGGGTCTTGGCTTAGACAAGATGCCCGATGCGCCGGTGGCCGCGGCGCCTGTGAAGAAGCTGGCGCCTTCGCCCGCATTGCAGATCATCGGCAAGATGAAGGACACGCTCATGGGCCGCGCGGTCGGCATCCTGAGCGCGGACGGCTCGGATGGCGCTGTCATCAAGAAAATCAAAAAGGCCGCAACCGATGCGGGCGCCAGCGTAAAGATCATCGCCCCCAAGGTGGGCGGCGTGAAGCTGGCTGATGGCTCGATGCTGGCGGTTGACGGACAGCTGGCAGGGACGCCATCTGTGCTGTTCGACGCAGTCGCCGTCATCCTCTCAGACAAAGGTGCGAAAGCCCTGTCGATGGAAGGCGCCGCGATCGACTTCGTGCGCGATGCGTTCGGCCACCTCAAGGCCATTGCCGTCGATCAGGGCGGCCAGGCGCTGCTGAAAACAGCGAATCTCGGACAGGACGCAGGCGTCGTGGATGCCAGCGACAAAACCGCATTCATTGCTGCGGCCATGACGCGCCAATGGGACCGGGAAAAGTCCGTTCGAACCTTGGCATAAAAGCAATGCAAAAAAATCAGGAAAAATTCCAACTCTGAAAGAAAGGAAGAGCGCTATGCGCAACAAAGAAGAAGGGAAGATAGGGTGGATCTTACTTTGGCTCTTGGGAATCCCGATTCCGATCTTGGTGGTGCTGTATTTCCTGCGTGGGTGCACCTGAGGCAGCGCTGTTGCAAAAGATACCCGCTGACATTGGGGAACTCACTCAGCTTGCGCCCGCAGTAGATGACGGCGATACCGAGGATGTGGGGCTGGATAGCTGCGCGGGCGTGTTGGGCGATGATGCGAGGTCGACGACACCCTGGTGCCGATCGACGCCACGGCGCTCAGCTCAGCGAAACTGGTCAGGAGCGCGACCCTGAAAATCTACCCGGGTGCACCACACGGCCTTGCAGATACGCACAAGGATCAACTCAATGCCGACCTGCTGACATTTCTCAGGACCTGAGGGTTCGCCTGCACTTCAAAATGGACTACAAACAAGTTGCGGAGGGTTTTTCAAAAAATGGTTTTTTCTACAATCTCGTTAGGTAGTCGAAACAGGAGGGCCGACCGCCTGAGTGTCTAGCCCTCCCTTAACCAAAAGGAGTATGGAACATGAACAAAAAAGCACTTTTTGTCGCTAGTATCGCCATAGCGCTACCCATCATAAGTGTTGCGCAAACCCCCGCCGTCGAAGACTTCCCCACGCTGACCAAACGTCTTCAAGCGGAGAAACCGAAGTTCGCGCAGCGCCAACAGGCCTTGCTCGCAGAGCGCTATGACCTCGCTGACCGGCCGGCCAAGGGAACGGCCATGTCGCGCGGCAAGCCGGTTCAAGATGGCGTGCGCGTCAAGTTGCCCAATGGCATGACCTGGGAGAAACTCGCCGCCTTGTCGCCGGAGGAAGTCAAGGAAAAGCAGCTCTGGCCGGCCGGCTTTCTGCCGTTACCCCATCCCCACCACGAAGCGGGCGGCATGATCTTCCCCAAATTTCTCATCGAAGAAACGAAGAAGCAGACTGATCGGGATCTGACTCGCTTCGACCTCGACTTCGACTTGCCGGATCATTTCCTGCCCGAGTTCCCCGCACCGATCTATCTGACGACACGGCCGGATCTGGGTGACGTCTCGCAAGGAAAACTGGTGACGCTCGGCAACTTCAACGAATTGTTCAAAGACATCCTCAATCCCAAGCAACTCGAAGGATTGCGCTTGCTGGTCACGCCGTTTCCCCAGCAGCAGTTCAACGCCACCGAAGACCGCCGCAGCTTGAAGGCCTCTCAGGGCGTTGCCTGCTTGGACTGTCACGCTAACGGCCATACGAACGCCTCCACCCATACGGTCGGTGACATTCGGCCCAACGAGCATCGCCATCGGATTGACACGCCGTCGCTTCGTGGCTTGAACGTTCAGCGCCTGTTCGGTTCCCAGCGTGCCCTGAAAACTGTGGAGGACTTCACCGAGTTCGAGCAGCGTGCCGCCTACTTTGACGGCATCCCGGCCGACGCGGCGCGAAAAGGCACCAACGTCCTCGAACGCGGCAGCCAGGTGCATTTCATGGCGGAGTTTCAGGCCCTGCTGGACTTCCCGCCTTCGCCCAAGCTTAACGTCTTCGGCAAGCTCAATCCCGCCAAAGCCAGCGAGAGCGAAATGCGCGGCCAGAATGTCTTCTTCGGCAAGGGCCAGTGCGCGACCTGCCACACCCCGCCGTACTACACCGACAACCTCATGCACAACTTGAGGGCAGAGCGCTACTTCAAGACGGTCACGATCAACGGTCGCAAGGCGTCGGCTGACGGCCCGATCAAGACCTTCCCGTTGCGCGGCATCAAAGACTCGCCGCCGTATCTGCACGATGACCGCCTGCTGACGCTTGATGACACGGTGGAGTTCTTCAATCTCGTGTTGGAATTGAAGCTGAATGAACAGGAGAAGAAGGATCTGGTGGCATTCATGCGGGTGCTGTAGGTCCCCCTGGCTTGACGGCGAGCCAGACACCCAACGTGCCGCGATTGATCGACGTGGGTGCAAACCCGGGATTCGCCAATGAGTAGCCAGCGCCTGATCGCTTGCCATTATCTGCATACCGGTCAACGCACTTGCCATGCCGACGATGGACGCGAGCTTCCGTGCGTAGGGTCCGGCCAGGACGCGTCGTTTGCCGTCGGCACGCCCTGGCCGGAACCGCGATTCGACGTGCGCGGCGACGAGGTCATTGATCGTCTGACTGGCCTGATCTGGTGTCGCAGTGCCGGTCTTGCGGAATTTCCACTCACCTGGCAGGAAGCACTGGATTTTGTCGCGACCATGAACCGCGAACAGCGTTTCGGCCAGCGCGACTGGCGCATGCCCAATCGCCGCGAATTGCGCAGTTTGCTCAGTCTGCAAACCAAATTGCCGGCCCTGCCTGAGGGACACCCGTTCATCGATGTGTTCAACGGCTGGTACTGGACTTCGACGACGGCGGCCATCAGCCCGGCGCACGCCTGGTACGTGGCGTTCGATGGCGCGCGCATGTTTTACGGCGGCAAGGATCAATCTTTCATGCTCTGGCCGGTGCGCGGCGAAGGGCTGGGCGTTGTCGCGCGCACGGGCCAATGCCTGTGCTTTGACGACGCCGGCAAAGTCATTTCATGCGTTGGTTCTGGCCAGGACGGCGAATGGCGTGTCGGCGCCCCGTGGCC
>DATMWS010000217.1:0-7900 GCA_035562135.1 Thiobacillus sp.
GATTTCCACGGCATGACCGGCATCGACCTCAACCGCGCCGGCACGCCGCTGCTGGAGATCGTCTCCGAGCCGGAAATGCGCTCCAGCGCCGAGGCCGTGGCCTACGCCCGCGCGCTGCACACGCTGGTGGTGTGGCTGGGCATCTGCGACGGCAACATGCAGGAAGGCAGCTTCCGCGTCGACGCCAACGTCTCGGTGCGCCCCGTGGGGCAGACCGAATTCGGCACCCGCCGCGAGATCAAGAACCTCAACTCCTTCAAGTTCCTGCAACAGGCGATCGACTACGAAGTGCGCTGGCAGATCGAGACGCTGGAAGACGGCGGCCGCATCGAGCAGGCCACCGTGCTGTTCGATCCCGACCGCGGCGAGACGCGCATGATGCGCAGCAAGGAAGAGGCGCACGACTACCGCTACTTCCCCGACCCCGACCTGCTGCCGGTCAAGCTCGACGAGGACTGGATCGAGCGGGTGCGCGCCACGCTGCCCGAGCTGCCCGCCGCGATGCAGGCGCGCTTCCAGCGCGACCTCGGCGTGTCGGCTTACGACGCAGCGGTCTTGACCGGATCGCGCGCGCTCGCCGCCTACTTCGAGGCCGCCGCCCAACATTCGGGGCAGCCCAAGCTCGCCGCCAACTGGGTGATGGGCGAACTCTCGGCCGCGCTCAACAAGGCCGAACTCGACATCACGCAAAGCCCGGTTTCCGCCACCCAGCTCGGCGCGCTGATCGCGCGCATCCAGGACGGCACGCTGTCCGGCAAGCTCGCCAAGCAGGTGTTCGAGGGCCTGTGGGAAGGCACCGGCGAAGTCGACGCCATCATTGAGGCGCGCGGCCTCAAGCAGATGTCCGATTCCGGCGAACTGGAAAAGATCATCGACGAGGTGCTCGCCGCCAACCCGAAGTCGGTCGAGGAATTCCGTTCCGGCAAGGACAAGGCCTTCAACGCCCTGGTCGGTCAGGTGATGAAGGCCAGCAAGGGCCGCGCCAACCCGGCGCAGGTCAACGAATTGATGAAAGCACGGCTGCAGTAAAGAAAGGAAAGCGGGTTGGCCGGTCACCCCGGCCAACCCGCTTCACCCCCTGAATTCCTGGCGCAGCCACGGAACCGTGGCAAAAGACGACTTGCCTGCTTGTTACTGCTTGCCCGACAGTTCCCGGAACCGCGCCTTGCCGGCCGCGTATTTCTCGCTCACCTGCACCATCGCCTCTTCATTGGTGAGGATGGTGCGTTTCAGATCCAGACTTTCCTTGGTGGCCTGATCCAGTTGTTCCTTCAGGTTGGGCGAAACCGGGCGGCCCGCCTTTTCGATATTGGCGATGCGTGTCTTCAGTTCGGCCAGGTTGGCTTCCACCGCCTTGCCGCGGATTTCGGCGCCCCTGATCGCCAGCTTGTGATGCTCCAGCGCGCGATCGCGCGCTAGATCGATCTCCGCTTCGGTGGTGTAGGTTTGGGTCAGCGCACGATCCAGCTGCGCCTGCTTCTGCTGTTCCTGCTGGACCCGCTTTTGCTCGGCCAGGCGTTCGGCTTCGGCACGGCGCTCGGCCTGGGATTGCGTGTGCCGGATGATGTTGCCCTGCTTGCTCATCTCGGCGCCGCCACTTTTCTGAAAGGTCATCGGCGGGGTGTCGCTGTACTGCACGCGACCATTGCCGTCCACCCAGCGGTACATCGTCGCCTGCGCCGTGCCCGCCGTCAGCAGCAAGGCTGCCAACAATACGCTAAACGCCATACGCGGCACGGTATCCGGCCACAGCCTGCAAGTCTTGTTGTCTGTCTGCATCGCGTTCCAAAAACTCCACCAGATTGTCCAGCGTGGCCACCGCCACCACCGGAATGTCATATTGTTCGCGCACTTCCTGCACCGCCGACTTGTCGCCGCTGCCGCGCTCCATTCGATCCAGCGCAATCACCACCCCGGCCGGTTCGGCACCGGCATGGCGGATCAGGTCCACCGACTCGCGCACCGAGGTGCCCGCCGAAATCACATCGTCCACGATCAGCACCCGGCCCTTAAGCGCCGCGCCGACCACCGTGCCGCCTTCGCCGTGATCCTTGGCTTCCTTGCGGTTGTATGCGTACGGCACGTTTTTGCCCATCCCCGCCAGCGCAATCGCAATGCTCGCCGCCAGCGGAATCCCCTTGTAAGCCGGGCCGAACAGCACGTCGAACGCGATGCCCGAGTCGACGATGGCTTTCGCGTAAAATTCGCCCAGCCGCTTCAGCTTGTCGCCGTCGTTGAACAGCCCCGCATTAAAAAAGTAGGGGCTCATGCGTCCCGCCTTGGTCTTGAATTCGCCAAAACACAGCACCTGCGACGCAATGGCGAATTCCACAAACTCGGCTTTGTAATCGGACATTTCTACACTTTTCTTGAATCAATCTTGATGCGAATTATATCGGCCAACCTAAACGGCATCCGTTCCGCCGCCACCAAGGGCTTCTTCGACTGGCTGCCCACCCAGGGTGCCGACGTCGTCTGCGTGCAGGAGCTCAAGGCGCAGGCCGCCGACCTCAAGCCCGAATTCATTCGGTGCGACGGCCTGACCGGCGCCTTCCACTACGCCGAGAAAAAGGGCTACAGCGGCGTCGGCATCTATACCCGCCAGGCACCGCAGCAGATCATCGAAGGCCTCGGCGTGCCCGAATTCGACGCCGAGGGCCGCTACATCGAGGCCGATTATGGAAATCTGGCCGTCATCTCGCTTTACCAGCCCTCTGGCTCCAGCAGCGACGAACGCCAGCAGGCCAAATTCCGCTTCATGGACGTCTTCTTTCCGCGCCTCGAAGCGCTGATCCAATCCGGCCGCGAAATCGTCATCTGCGGCGACTGGAACATCGCCCACCGCGAAATCGACCTCAAGAACTGGAAATCCAACCAGAAGAACTCCGGCTTCCTGCCCGAGGAACGCGCCTGGATGACCCGCCTGTTCGACGAGCTCGGCTGGGTCGACGTCTACCGCACGCTTTATCCGGAGCACACTGGCGAGGCCTACACCTGGTGGAGCAACCGCGGCCAGGCCTGGGCCAAGAACGTCGGCTGGCGCATCGACTACCAGATCGCGACACCTGGAATCGCCGCCAAGGCAACCTCCGCCAGCGTCTACAAGGACCAGCGCTTTTCCGACCATGCACCGCTGATTGTCGATTACGATTACGGTCCATGACCCCGCAAGCCTTCATCGCCAAGTGGCGCGGCAACGCCCTGACGGAAAAAGCCGGCGCGCAGGCGCATTTTGAAGACCTGTGCGCCTTGCTGGAAGTCGAGCCGCCGCGCATCGAGGGCGAATATCAATACGAACGCGGCCTCATCAAGAAAAGCAGCGCCAGCCAGGGCTGGGCCGACGTGTGGAAGCGCGGCTGCTTCGCCTGGGAATACAAGGCGCCCGACAAGGACCTCGGCGCCGCGCTCAAGCAGTTGATGGCCTACGCGCTGGCGCTCGACAATCCGCCGCTGCTGGTTGTCAGCGACCGCAAGCGCATCGAAATCCACACCCACTTCACCGGCACGCCGAGCGAAGTCCATACCATCCGGCTCGAAGACATCGGCCAGCCGCAGCATCTGCAAAAGCTGCGCTGGCTGTTCGAAGCCCCCGAACGCTTCAAACCGCAGCGCACCACCTACGCCGTCACCGAAGAAGCCGCGCGCAAGATGGGCAAGCTGGCCGAACGCCTCAACGCGCAGGATCGCACCCCGCTGCAGACCGCGCATTTCCTCATCCAGTGCGTGTTCTGCATGTTTGCCGAAGACGCCCGCCTGCTGCCCGAAAAACTGTTCGAGACGGTGCTGGACAAGTCCAACCCCGACGGCGCCAAGGCACAAGCCCGGCTCACCCAATTGTTCGAGGCCATGCGCAAAGGCGGCGACTTCGCGCTGGAAACCATCCCGTATTTCAACGGCGGCCTGTTCGAAACCATCGAAGTGCCGCCGCTCACCACCGAAGACGTGGTGCAACTGCTCGACGCCGCGCGCATGGGCTGGGGCGAGATCGAACCGGCGATACTGGGCACCCTGTTCGAGCGCGGCCTCAACCCCGACATGCGCAGCCAGCTCGGCGCCCACTACACCGATCCCGCCACCATCCTCAAGCTGATCCGCCCGGTAATCGAGCAGCCGCTGCTGGCCGAGTGGCAACAGGTCAAAGCCCGCATCGCCGAACGGATGCCGGTTTACATCGAGGGCGGCAAAGGTTCACAGATCGCGCTCAAGAACGCCCAGGCAGACTTTGCCTCCTTCATCCAGCGGCTCAAGGCCTACCGCGTGCTCGACCCCGCCTGCGGCAGCGGCAATTTCCTCTACCTGGCGCTGAAAATCCTGAAAGACCTGGAACACCGCGCCAACCTCGAAGCCGAATCTCTCGGCCTGCACCGCGAACTGGTCATCGAAACCAGCCCCGCCAACGTGCTCGGCATCGAACTCAACCCCTACGCCGCCGAACTCGCCCGCGTCACCGTGTGGATCGGCGAAATCCAGTGGATGCTCACGCACGGCTACGCGCTGCGACGCAACCCGATCCTGCAGCCGCTCGACCACATCGAAAACCGCGATGCGGTGTTGCAAATCCCCCCTAGCCCCCTTTATGCCCTTCAGGGTGCTTTTTCAAAGGGGGGAACAGACGGCACCGTGCAAGCAAGCTTCCCGGTGGACGCCTCCCCCTTTGAAAAAGGGGGATTGAGGGGGATTTCCGAACCCGACTGGCCCGATGCCGATGCCATCGTCGGCAACCCGCCCTTCCTCGGCGACAAGAAAATGCGCGCCGAACTCGGCGACGAATATACCCAGGCCCTGCGCAGGCAATACGACGGCCGCGTCCCCGGCGGTGCCGATTTCGTCACCTACTGGTTCGAAAAAGCCCGCGCGCAGATCGAAGCAGGCAAGGCCCAGCGCGCCGGGCTGGTCGCCACCAACTCGATCCGCGGCGGCGCCAGCCGCAAGATACTGGAGCGCATCGTCGCCACCGCGCCCATCTTCGAAGCCTGGAGCGACGAGGCCTGGATCAACAACGGCGCCGCCGTGCGGGTGAGCCTGGTGTGTTTCGGGGGCCAGGAAGGCAAAGCCGTATTGGACGGCCAGCAGGTGGCGGCGATCCACGCCGACCTGACAGCCGGCGCGTCGGTAGGCGCGGTGGATTTGACACAGGCGAAACGACTCTGCGAAAACCGCAATATCGTTTTTCAAGGCGTTAAGTTCGGTGGCCCCTTTGACATCGACAACGAGCGCGCACGCCGGTTACTCACAGCCAGCGGGAATCCAAATGGCAAACCAAACTCGGACGTAGTTCGCAGATGGTTCACCGGACTAGATATTACTCGACGGCCTGAGGTGCGTTGGTGCGTGGACTTTGCGGAGCGGACCGAGATCGACGCTTCGCTGTACGAGGGGCCGTTCGAGCTATTGTCCAAGCAGTGGGTAGCAGAAAATGAACGGCGAAAGGTGGCTGGCGAAAGAGACTTACGTGCTGGAGAGGAAGCAACCCGAGTGCGTTGGTGGGTTCACCAACGAGCGCGTCCAGAAATGGATGCGGCGCTAGCCGGATTTGAGCGGTTTATTGCAACTACAGAGGTCTCAAAGCACAGGGTATTTGTCTGGATGGAGGGAGGGACCAAGGCGTCGGGGTCCGTCTACTCTATCGCCCGCTCTGACGACACCACCTTCGGCATCCTGCACTCGCGCTTCCACGAACTGTGGTCACTGCGTTTGGGCACGTCGCTGGAAGACCGTCCCCGCTACACCCCCACCACCACCTTCGAAACCTTCCCCTTCCCCGCCGGCCTGACGCCGCGCGATACGCCTACCGGTCCGCAGGCCGACGCCATCGCCGCCGCCGCGAAGCAGCTCGACGCCCTGCGCGAAGCCTGGCTCAACCCGCCGGAGTGGGTGGACTGGGTGCGGACAAAGGAAGAAGAACAGGCCGGCTTCCCGCTGCGCCCCGTCGCCAAGCCCGGCCACGAGGCCGAGCTGAAAAAGCGCACCCTCACCAAGCTCTACAACGCCCGCCCAGCCTGGCTGGACAACGCCCATCGCGAACTCGATGCCGCCGTGGCCGCCGCCTACGGCTGGACCGACTACACACCGGAGATGCCGGACGAGGAAATCCTCAAGCGCCTGCTGGCGCTGAATCTGGAACGGGCAGAAATCGAGAACCAACTGGAAATCGGACGCAAGATCATGAAAGAGCGCCACGCTGTTTTGCGGAAGCTTGCGGGGTAATCTGGTGGCCACGCATTTCGGCGACTACATCGTCTATGTGGATGAAAGCGGCGACCACAGCCTGGAATCGATCAATCCGGAATATCCGCTGTTCGTGCTTTCGTTCTGCATTTTTCGCAAGGACGCCTATGCCAGCACCATGACGCCCGCGGTGCGCAAGCTGAAATTCGAGACGTTCGGCCACGACATGGTCGTGTTGCATGAAATCGACATCCGCAAGAAAAAGGGGGCGTTCGCCAAGCTAGGCAAGGAAGCGCGCGAAGCTTTTTTGAACAGGTTGACTGACATCATCCAGGCAGAAGATTTCAAGCTGGTTGCCGTGGTGATCGACAAGAACAAGTTAAAGGCCCGCTACTCGAATCCCGGCCATCCTTATCACTTGGCCATGGAGTTCGGCCTGGAACGTATCTACCGCTACCTGCAGAGCATGGGCCAGGATGACAGGCTCACTCACCTGGTCTGCGAAGCGCGTGGCGCGAAGGAAGATGCGGAACTGGAACTCGAATTTCGTCGGATTCGGGATGGCAGCAATTACTTCCACAAACCTTTGCCCTTCGAGTTGATGATTGCTGACAAGAAAACCAATTCGGAAGGGATGCAGCTTGCCGATCTGACAGCACGCCCCATCGGGTTATCCGTATTGCGCCCCGATCAGGAAAACCGGGCCTTGGCCGTATTGGAGAAAAAGTTTTGCCGTGGAGAAACAGGCAGAAAAGACGGGGTTGGATTGAAAATCTTCCCCTAGAAAGCAGAAGGGCCTCCGGGTAGTCCCAGAAGCCCAGCGCCGATCGGGTAGTCCCAATCCACTTGTAGCCAATATAAACAACTTGTTTACTGAAAGTCAAACAAACTTATGCCCCCCCTTACTACAAGCCATCCCTGGCTTGCCGCCCTCAAGGTCTACACCCACCCCCGCGTCGTCGGCATGCTGTTCCTCGGCTTTTCCGCCGGACTGCCGCTGCTGCTGGTGCTGGGCACGCTGTCGTTCTGGCTCTCCGAAGCGGGCATCGCGCGGGCGACGATCGGGCACTTGAGCTGGGTGGGGCTGGCGTATGGCTTCAAGTTTTTGTGGTCGCCGCTGGTGGACCGGCTGCCGCTACCGTTTCTGACGGCGCGGCTGGGCAAGCGGCGGGCGTGGCTGCTGCTGTCGCAAATCTGCATCGCCGCAGCGCTGCTGGGGATGGCGAACACCGACCCGGTGCTGAACCTGACGCATACGGTTTTCTTCGCGCTGGCGGTGGCATTTGCCTCGGCGACGCAGGACATCGCGCTCGACGCCTACCGCATCGAGGCGGTGGAAATCGAAAAGCAGGGCGCGATGGCGGCAACCTATCAGGCGGGCTATCGCATCGCGATGATCACCGCCGGCGCAGGCGCGCTGTGGATCGCGGCGAGCGTGGATCCCAGCGAGGCGACCTACGACTTCCACCCCTGGCAGGTGGCGTACACAGTGATGGCGGCGCTGATGGTGGTCGGTATGCTCACGACGCTGATCATCCGCGAGCCGGAAAAGAAAATCTCCACGGTTACCACCGAGCGCGAGGCGCACACACGGGAACGGTTTGCCGCAGCCGGACTGTCGGGCTGGCTGCTGACTGCAACGGCGTGGTTTTACAGTGCAGTGCTGTCGCCCTTTATCGACTTCATTCAGCGTTACAAATGGCAGGCGGCGCTGATGCTTTCACTCATTGCC
>DATMWS010000218.1:0-24507 GCA_035562135.1 Thiobacillus sp.
GCGCAGGGCGCCGCCGCCGCTGCCGTGTTCGTCCTCCTCGATGCGCGCGGCGCCCACCAAGGCGGCGAGCGCCGAACTGGGGGCAATGCCGATGACCTGGCCATTGCTGCGGTTGATCGGGCTCCAGACGCTGGCGACATCCGGCAACTGCGCGCCGCGGAACACCGGCAGCCACACCGCGTCCAGCTTGAAGTCGCCGAAGCTCTGTTCCCAGCGCGCGGCTGGCAGGGCGCGGCGGCGGTCGGGCAGGTCGTCGAGGACAAAACGGGTGAGGTCGGCACGGCTGACGCGGTCGGCCAGCGGAATTTCATCGGCGCGGCCCCAGACGACGGTCTGCGCGCCGAGCGTCAGGCGCGTGTCGCCGTTGCGGTAGCGCACATAGGTGTCGCCATAGTCGGCCAGCATTTCGCGGTGATCGGCGCTGCCGCCGTCTTGCGTCATGCCGTCGAGCCGCGCGCCAGCGCGGAATTCCCAGTTGCGGCTGGGCTGCCACAGCAGGTAGGCGCTGGCGCGCAGGGTGGAATAGGTGTCGGCTTCAGGTGCGTCGGGCAGACCGCCGGCCTCCAGCAGCAGGTCGTCGACCCCGGCCTTGAACACCGGCTGAAAGCCGCGTGCGGTCGCCTTGCGGCTGCGTGCAGTGGGCGGCGGCAGATCGTCGGCTGCGCTGGCTTGCGGCGTTGCCTCGGCGGGTGCCGCTTCGGGCGGCGCCACACGCGGCTTGCGCGTAGGGGTGCGCGGTGGCGGCAGATCGTCCACTGCGTCCTGGACGACGGGGCGCGGCGGCGGCAACTCGTCGGCGGCGTAAGCGGGCAGGGCGGCGAGCGACAGGCTCAGGGTCAGCAACAGCTTTTTCATGGGCGGTACTCCGATTCCAGGCTTTCGTCGGCCAGGGCTTGCGAGGTGAACAGTTTGGCGGGCAGCTTCTGGTCGTACAGCGCGGTGTCGACCACCATGCGGGTTTCGTGGCCGCTGGCCAGATCGATCATGCGGCTGTCGGTCAGCGTCCAGTAGCCCTGGTTGCGCTTCTTGCCGCGCAGCAGCCAGCGTTTGCTGGGGGTGTTGGCGTCCTTCTCGAAATAATCCACCCGCTGCGGGATGGCGGTGGCGGGGTCGATCCAGCTGATACGCTTGCGGTACACCGAATCGTCGGCGTCGAGCGGCACGCTTTCGAGCACCTCGCACAGGATGCCGTTTTCGGTCTGCCTGCCGAGCAGGCGGTGGCGGTCTTCCGACGGCTTGCGCTCCTGCAGGTCTTCGAAATACAGGTCGGAACCGACAAAGCGGCCGCCCTTGCGGTCGCTGGAAATGCGACGCACCCGGTCGAGCGCGGGCAGATACAGCCATTGATCGGTGCTGCCGTCGGCTTTGTCTATGCTGAGAAGACCGGTACCCGCGATGTCTTCCGGATCGAGAAAACGGATCAGATTGGCGGTTTCGCCGCCCGATTGGTCGAGGCGATAGGTGACGATCTCGCGGATGCGCGGCGCGTGGCCCTTTTCGGTGAGCACCATGCGGCCCAGCGTGGTGAGGTCGCGCCCGTTGGGGCGGTCGTAGACCTTTTGCGCCAGATCGGAGGCTTCGTCGGCGCGGGCGGCCGAGGTGCCGAGCAGCAGCGCGAGCAGCAGGAAACGAACAAGCAGCAGCAGTGGGGTGGGGGACATGTGATTTCCGGGCGAGTACGCATACTTGGCAACGGTTTTCCAGCCCCGAACTTTACCGCAAAAGCGGACGGATGCCGCGGCCCGGCGTCGCGCTGGATTTCAGGCCTGTGCTGTGATAAAAAGACACTATTATCTGTTGTGAGGACGCCAAGATGACGTCGACCACCCTGGAACTGCTCCGCAAATACAGCGTACCCGGCCCGCGTTACACCTCGTACCCCACTGCGCCGTATTTCCACACCGGCTTTGGCGAAGCGGACTGGGTCGAGGCGCTGACGGCGTCAGCGCCGGATCGCGAATTGTCGCTGTATGCACACATCCCGTTCTGCGATTCGCTTTGCCACTACTGCGGCTGCAACATGGTGGCGACGCGCGACTACAGCAAGACCCAGCCCTATCTGGCGACGCTCGACCGCGAAATGGCGCGCACCGCACAACTGGTCGATGCAAGGCGCGTGGTGCACCAGCTGCACTGGGGCGGCGGCACCCCCACCTATCTGAATCCCGACGACATCCGCCGCCTGATGGCGATGATGCGGCAGTATTTCAGCGTGGCCCCCGATGCCGAAATCAGTTGCGAAGCCGATCCGCGCGAACTGACGCGCGAGCATCTAGTGGCATTGCGCGAATCCGGTTTCAACCGTGTGTCGTTCGGCGTGCAGGACATGGACCCGGCCGTGCAGCAGGCGGTCAACCGCATCCAGTCCGCGGCCCTGATCCGGCAGGTAATCGACTGGTCACGCGAACTGGGTTTTTCCAGCATCAATCTTGACCTGATTGTCGGCCTGCCGAAACAGACGGTCGAAAGCTTCAGCCGCACCCTGGAACAGGTGGTGGCGTGGGCACCGGATCGGCTGGCGGTGTTCGGCTATGCCCACGTGCCGTGGCTGAAGAAACACCAGCTGCTGATCCGCGACGCCGACCTGCCCGATCTGGCGGCCCGCCTGGGCCTGCAGCAGGCGGTGAACGAGGCGCTGGGCACGGCGGGCTACGTCAACATCGGGCTCGATCACTTCGCCCGTCCCGACGACGAACTGGTGCGCGCGCAGCAGAACAAGACCCTGTGGCGCAATTTTCAGGGCTACACCACGCACAAGGACAGCGACATCCTCGCCTTCGGCGCGTCCAGCATCAGCCAGACGGCCGACGTGTACATGCAGAACGAAAAGAACCTCAAGCGCTATCAGGAACGCGTCGCCGCAACCGGCTTTGCCGTCGAGCGCGGCCTCAAACTCACCCGCGACGACCAGATCCGCCGCGACGTCATCACCCGCGTGATGTGCGATCTCGAACTCGATTTCACTGCGTTCGGCAGCGAATGGGGCATCGCGTTTACCGATTATTTTGCCGATGCGCTGACCGACCTGCGCCCGCTGGCCGACGACGGGCTGGTGAATATCGAAGCCGGCAGGATCAGCGTCACGTCCACGGGCCGTCTGTTCCTGCGCAACATCGGCATGTGCTTCGACCGCTACCTGAAGGAAGCGGCCAGCGACAAGCCGCGCTATTCGCGGACGGCTTGAACGGGCATCGTCAGCAGCAACCGCTGCCTTCGTCGCGTTTGGGACAGCCCTCGGGCCGGTTGCGCGGCGGCAGCGGACAGCGGTTGATTTCGTCCGCACCGCGCTGGAAGTAGCAGGTCATGGCACTGGAAGCGATGCCCAGCAGCCAGAACACAAAAAAGCCAATCGTGTAGGCGGCGATGCGATGCTCGATCAGCGCCTCGCCGCGGTACAGGATCTCCAGCGGGTCGAACAGGGTGGTGAAGACGATGTCGGCCACCCCGGCAACGAGGAAGGACGGCCACAGAATGTGGATCAGGCGCTGCATCATGGCGTGCTCCTCGCAGGGGTGACGGTCATTCTTCCGGATTGTTCATTTTGCGTTTGACCCAGGCCGACAGGAAAAACCCCATCCCGATGATGAACAGGATGGTGAACAGGCTCAACAGGCCAATCGGGCTGGTAAACAACAAATCGAGTACGACGTCCATTTCAGTCTCCCTTTTATTGAACGGTGGATTCAGCATCCGTCGTCAGCGTGACGGGCTGGCTGAACGGGGTGTACAGCACGCCGGACAACCGCCAGGTGGAAGCGGTATCGGCTAGCTGGGCATGCCATTTGCCGGCCGGCAGGGCGGGCAGCGCCGTGCGATAGTGTCCGCCGCCAGCATGGTTGAGGGCAAGCGTCTGGTCCAGGCCCTGACGGGTGGGGTGGGCCAGCGTGAGGCCGAGTTGATCCGGGTAGGCCCGCAGACGACCCGCCAGCGCCAGCGTCAGCGCACCGTCTTCATTCTTCAGGGTGGCGGTTAGCGCCAGGGCACGTGCGGCGTCGTCGCGCGCCAGCGTCTGGTTGATGGCCAGCCCGGCCTTGTAGTAGTCGCCGACCACCAGGCCGTCGGCACTGGTGGCCGCGATCCACACCGTGGTTAGCCCGGCGATCACGGCGGTGGCGGGCAGGCTGATGAGAAACCACGGCCAGGGTTCGCGATACCAGGGCTTGCTTGCGGAGGCGCTGAGTGGATTCATGGCGCTATGCCTCATAAAAACTAGCGGTTGAAGAATTTGGTGGCGACCTCATCCCTGATGCGCGGATTGTCGGTCGCCTGGATTGTGAACGTCACTTCGATCGAGCGGCCTTTCAGTTCTTCCGGGTCGGCAATCAGGCTGACCGGAATGTCGATGGTCTGCAAGGGCGCGGCTGCAATCTCGCGTGCGGCGGTCACCACCTGCAGGTCATCGATGCCCTGCGCGCTGATCGTGTAGCGATGCGGCTGGCCGTCCTTGTTGATGAGCTGCAGGCGGTAGACGTTTTCGATCATGCCCTCGTCGGTTTCCTTCGACAGCGCGGCGCGGTCGCGCACCACGTCGACGCGCAGCGGCACGCGGGTGGCGAGGCTGTAAACGAACGCGCCGGCGATCAACGTCAGCAGCACAGTGTAGATGATGGTGCGCGGGCGCAGGATGTGCTTGATGATGCCGCTGTCGGAGTATTTTCCCTTCACCACGTTTTCCGTGGTGTAACGGATCAGCCCGCGCGGGTAGCCCATCTTGTCCATGATCTGGTCGCAGCCGTCGATGCAGGCGGCGCAGCCGATGCATTCATATTGCAGGCCGTTGCGGATGTCGATGCCGGTGGGGCAGACCTGCACGCAGACGCCGCAATCGACACAGGTGCCGAGGCCGGCTGCCTTGTAATCGGTCTTCTTGCTGCGCGGTCCGCGCGGTTCGCCGATGGAACTGTCGTAGGTCACGGTCAGCGTGTCTGAATCGAACATCACGCTCTGGAAGCGCGCATACGGGCACATGTACTTGCACACCTGCTCGCGCATGAAGCCCGCATTGCCCCAGGTGGCGAAACCGTAGAACAGGATCCAGAAGCTTTCCCACGGGCCAAGGCTGGCGCTCAGCACTTCGCCTGCCAGCGTCTGGATCGGCGTGAAATAGCCGACAAAGGTGAAGCCGGTCCACAGCGCAATCAGTATCCAGACGACGTGCTTGAGGCCGCGGCGCCGCAGCTTGTTGGCACTCCACGGCGACTTGTCGAGTCTTCTGCGCGCGATATGGTCGCCTTCCAGCCAGTTTTCCACCCACATGAAGATTTCCGTGTACACGGTCTGCGGGCAGGCAAACCCGCACCACAGCCGGCCGGCGACGGCAGTGAACAGGAACAGCGCCAGCGCCGACAGGATCAGCAGGCCGGTAAGGTAGACAAAATCCTGCGGCCAGAACACCAGGCCGAAGATGTAGAACTTGCGCGCGGCCAGATCGAACAGCACCGCCTGGCGGTTATCCCACTGCAGCCAGGGCAGGCCGTAGTAAAGCACCTGGGTCAGCAGCACCAGCGCGATGCGCCAGTTGGCGAACACCCCATGCACTGCGCGCGGCTGAATTATTTGCCGGATCGCGTAGAGCTGCTGCTCGATCGGCGCGTCGGCGGAGGGTGGCGCGGGGTGCTTGTCGTCTGTCACTGCGTTTATCCGTGGAGGGTCTGAGCCGCTTGAACGCACTGCCTGATGAGACCAGCACAATACGCTCAAGCGGCCCGCCGGAAGCTAACCGGCGAGCCGCCCCTTATTTACTGCTTCTGCGACAGGCCATAGACATAGGCCGCCAGCAGGTGCAGCTTGGCGTCCTTGTTGGAGGTGGTGCCGAGCGTCTGCGCCATGGCGGGCATCACGCCGTTGCGCCCCTTGGCAATGCTCTCGATGATGGCCGCTTCGGAGCCGCCATACAGCCACACCTTGTCGGTGAGGTTGGGCGCGCCCATCGCCTGCATGCCGGTGCCGTCGGGCATGTGGCAGGCCGCGCAGTTTTCGGCGAACTTCGACTTGCCGGCGGCGGCTAGCGCAGCGTCGTGCTTGCGGCCCGACAGCGACAGCACATAGTTCGCCACTTCCTTCGTCCCTTGCGCGCCGAGCGCATCGCCCAGCGCCGGCATCACCCCGGCGCGGCCGTCGGTGAGGGTGGCCTTGATGGTGTCGGGGTCGCCGCCGTAGAGCCAGTCGCCATCGGTCAGGTTGGGGAAGCCCTTGGCGCCTGCCGCATCCGAGCCGTGGCACTGAGAGCAATAGGTCAGGAACAGGTTTTTGCCGATGGCGCGCGCGTCCGCGTCGGCCGCCACGGTGGCGATGTCCTGCTTCATGAACCCGGCATACAGCGGCTGGAATTTGGCTTCGGCCGCCTGTACCTCTGCCTCGTATTCGCCGATCTGCGTCCATTTCAGCACACCGGCATAATTGCCCAGCCCCGGCCACAGCACCAGATACACCACGGCAAACACCAGGGTGCCGTAGAACAGGCCCAGCCACCAGCGCGGCAGCGGATTGTTGAGGTCCTGCAGGTCGCCGTCCCAGGTGTGCTCGATCAGCTCGGGCTTTTCGCCGGGCGCGAGCTTGCGGGTGGTCTGCGACTTGAGAAACACCCAGGTGCCGATGATGCTGACCAGGGTGAGCACGCTGATGTAAATCGGCCAGAAGCCGTGTGTGAAATCACTCATTGCTTGTCTCCTTGTTTGGCTGGCTTGTCTTTTTCTTCTTCGTCGAAGGGCAGCTTGCCGGCGTCCTCAAAACGCTGCTTGTTGCCCTTGCTGTAGGCCCACCAGACGATGCCGATGAACACTGCGATGAAGACGACCGTGACGATGCCGCTGATGGTTCCGCTGTCCATGCCGGTTTCAGTTCTTCGGGGCGTGGGTGCCCAGCACCTGCAGGTAGGCGACGACCGCGTCCATCTCGGTCTTGCCTTCCAGCGCGGCGGGCGCGTCGCTGATTTCCTGCTCGGTGTAGCCGTGGCCGACGATATTCAGCGTGCGCATCTTTTTCTGGATGGCGGCGTCCTGCAGCGGACGGTCGAGCCAGGGGTAGGCGGGCATGTTGGACTCCGGCACCACGTCGCGCGGGTTCATCAGGTGGGCCACGTGCCAGGCGTCGGAATAGCGTCCGCCGACACGGTGCAGGTCGGGTCCGGTGCGCTTGGAACCCCACAGGAACGGACGGTCGTAGACGAACTCGCCGGCCACCGAATAGTGGCCATAGCGTTCGGTTTCGGCGCGGAACGGGCGAATCATCTGCGAGTGGCAGCCGACGCAGCCTTCGCGGATGTAGATGTCGCGCCCCGACAACTGCAGCGCCGTATAGGGCTTCAAGCCCGCCACCGCCGTGGTGGTCGAGGTCTGGAAGAACAGCGGCACGATCTGCACCAGGCCGCCGATGCTGACGATGAGGATGGTCAGCACGATCAGCAGACCGAGGTTCTTTTCGATGGTTTCATGCGAAATCATGGTCGGTCTCCTTAGGCGTGGACAGCTTGCGGGATGGGGGCGTCATTCACCACGCGACCCTGCCGCACGGTTTGCCAGACGTTCCAGGCCATCAGCAGCATGCCGCCGAAGAACAGCGCGCCGCCCAGCAGCCGGATGCCGTAGAACGGATACATGGTGTTGAGCACCTGGGCGAAGCTGTAGGTCAGCGTGCCGTCGGGATTCGCCGCGCGCCACATCAGGCCCTGCGCCACCCCGGCGATCCACAGCGCGGCGATATACAGCACCACGCCGATGGTGGACCACCAGAAATGCCATTCGATCAGCTTGGTGCTGTACATCGACTCGCGGCCGAACAGGCGCGGAATCAGGTAGTACATCGAACCGATGGTGATCATCGCCACCCAGCCCAGCGCGCCGGAATGCACGTGGCCGATGGTCCATTCGGTGTAATGCGACAGCGCGTTCACCGTCTTGATCGACATCATCGGGCCTTCGAAGGTCGACATGCCGTAGAACGACAGCGCGGTCACCATGAACTTGAGGATCGGGTCGGTGCGCAGTTTGTGCCACGCACCGGACAGCGTCATGATGCCGTTCATCATGCCGCCCCAGGAGGGAGCCAGCAGCATCAGGGAAAACACCATGCCGAGCGACTGTGCCCAGTCCGGCAGCGCGGTGTACTGCAGGTGGTGCGGGCCGGCCCACATGTAGATGAAGTTGAGCGACCAGAAGTGCACGACCGACAGGCGGTAGGAATAGATCGGGCGGCCGGCCTGCTTCGGAATGAAGTAGTACATCATGCCGAGAAAGGCGGTGGTGAGGAAGAAGCCCACCGCGTTATGGCCGTACCACCACTGCACCATTGCGTCCTGCACCCCGGCGTAGACCGGATACGACTTGGTCAGCGTCACCGGAAGCTCCGCGCTGTTGACGATATGCAGAATCGCGATCACCAGGATGTAGGCACCGAAAAACCAGTTGGAAACGTAAATGTGCTTGGTCTTGCGCTTGATGACAGTGCCGAAGAACACCAGCGCGTAGGACACCCACACCACCGTGATCAGCAGGTCGATCGGCCATTCCAGCTCGGCGTATTCCTTGGAGCTGGTGTAGCCCAGCGGCAGCGTCACCGCAGCCAGCACGATCACGGCAGTCCAGCCCCAGAAGGTGAAGGCCGCCAGCTTCTCGGCCCACAGTCGCACCTGGCAGGTGCGCTGCACGATGTAGTACGACACCGCAAACATCGCCGAACCGCCAAACGCAAAAATCACCGCGTTGGTATGCAGCGGACGCAGACGGCCATACGACAGCCATTCGATGCCGAAGGTCAGATCCGGCCAGATCAGTTGCGCCGCCAGGATCACCCCCACCAGCATGCCGACGATCCCCCATACCACCGTCATGATGGCGAACTGGCGGACGACCTTATAGTTGTAGGTTGTCGCTTCCATACACGTCTCCCGTGATTGATAACTGAATTAATACATGCGAATAATGATGATGCATATCGCATATAAGGACAAATATATCTATTTATAAAGTGATGTGTCAAGTTGTCGCACCCCATTTTGAATGGGCTGTGCAAGCCAAGTGTTGTTTGTTTGCGAAAACTGACGTCATCCCTGTTTTATGCCAGATTCAGATTTTGTATAGCTCAGTTCGCCCGCAATTGATATGCATCATGCATGGTATTCACCATGATGGCGATGTGATGATCGCCTCGTGTGGTGCTGGTTCGAAGCGCGTGACCGCCGGTCTGGCGAGTGGCGCTGTATCCAAATCGCTCAAGGCATTTGACCCAGTCCGCCCCAGACGGATCACGCGCCACCCTCATGCCGCCAGCACTTCTTCATGGGTGATATGCAGGCGGACCAGGTCGGGTAATTTTCCTTCGTCAAAGTGACAACGCACTGCGTCGCATACCTGGGCATGCAGTCCGGGCAGATCGTCGGCCTCGGTCACAATGTCCACGCCGACAGCACGCGCGACATATCCGCCCTCAGGCGCTTCTTCAACGATGAAATGGATTTCGCTCATGGATACGATCCTCCAATGACAAAGATAGCTTCAAGCATCGCCTATCTCACAGGGAAAAAATATCGACTTTGAGCCTGGCTTTTCAACACAATTTACGCAGAAACATCAAGCCAGCAGGCAGACCTGCATCTTGAATCGCCACATCGTAATCGGCAAAACTGCGCGGTACGCTCACCTTGCGTTTCGGCTATTTTTGTCAATCAGCGCCGGTTCATCCCCGCGTAGGCGGGGAACACACTCTCACCTTTACCCCCACCGACCCCGCAGTGCATCCCCGTGCGGTGTGGATGTTGTTTATGAACTCACCTTCCATGTGAATCAGCCCGCAACGACGCGGGCGGTACATCCAGTGGTTGAGGGCGGAAAGGGGAATAGGATCGGAGTTGATCACATGGGGGGCGATGCGTATCGTTTGTGCCAAAGTGCTTTAGCCCAATGCAAAGGAGATTGCCATGTCATTGACTGCCGAACAAATCAAGGCGGAAGCCATGAAACTCTCGCCCGAAGAGCGGGCGGACTTGGCCGACTGGCTCTGGATCAGCGCCACCCCACGTGAAGAGGTAAAGGCTGCCTGGGATGCCGAAATCGCCCGACGCATCGCTGAAATCGATGCGGGCACGGTTGAGTTGATCTCCGGCGAAGAAGTGCTTGCGAGGATTGACGAGAAACTCCGCAAAGCCGGCGTGTGAAGCACATTTTGCATCCATTGGCCGAAGCGGAATTCGATGCGGCACTGGATTACTACGTTATTCACGCCGGTGCAAACATCGGCAGGAAATTTGCGACGGCAATCAACCATACTCTGGAGCTTCTGCTCGAACATCCCGCTATCGGCAAGCCAATGTATCGTCAGGCTCGTAGCATTCCCTTGCACGGTTTCCCCTTCGATCTCGTGAACCGGGTTTACCCCGAGATGATCGTCATCATCGCCGTGGCCAACCAAAGCCGCCGTCCGGGATATTCGGCGGGGCGGTGAGCTGACTGAGTTTATGTCGCAACAACCATATTAGCCAGTGCCCGCCAAAGCAGGGCGAGGTCGTCCTCATCAGCCCAGTCTCCTTCAACGATCATGGCTTGAGCCTGTTTTCACAAAAAGCACTTTACATGTCGTATCGCTTGCGTATCCGCACAGGGATCACGCAACCGCCTTGTGTGCGGCGATGTACTGCTCCTCGCGCAGCATCTCTTCAGTGAAGGCCAGCGCAGCCAGGATGTCTTCTCGCGTGATGTGCGGGTAGGACTCAAGAATTTGCTCGTAAGTCCAGCCATTGGCCAGCCAGCCCAAAATCAACTCGACGGATATACGCGTCCCCCTGATGGCCGGCTTGCCGACCAGCACGGCAGGATCGCTGGTAATACGTTCTCGCCAATCCATATCCAGGCTCCTTTTTAAGCGGGATTCTATTTTCGGCTTGTTGCGCGGAAACTCAAGCTCGCCGCACCAACAGCAAACCGCAACCGAAGGCTTTGGCGGGGCCAATGCCGTTTTCGAGCAAGGATGCCAAGCGATCTGAATCGCTGACTTGCAAAATGCCGTTAAACGTGGCGATTACGAGCTTACCGCCATGCCCACCCTTGCTGAAATATAGCGGAGCGTGAGGCAGCACGCTGATGGCCTCGACTTCGCCCGACTTGCGGAGAAGCTACTGGTGTTGTTCTTTCTCCTTGATGAGTGGTACGTGGCATTTTTCGGATTGCTTCCCCTGCTTGGTATCGCGCTGGGAGTCAACATAATTAGCTCTCAACGTGTTTCAATCCGCGCCCGGCCGTGAGGCCGGGGCTGGTACCCCCCACTTATAGACAGGCCGCCGAAGGCGGCTCAACTTCATCGGGGGGCATTAAGCCCCCCGATGAAGTTGTAGCTCCCTCTCTCACCCCGGAAAGCTACAATAAAACAAATGCGACCCAGTATTCTGAGTCGGTTGTAGCTCCCTCTCTCACCCCGGAAAGCTACAATGCCAAACCTATTGCAAAAGGCGTGTCTGCAGTTGTAGCTCCCTCTCTCACCCCGGAAAGCTACAATTTCAGGCGCTCCGTCGTCTTCGCATCGGCGGTTGTAGCTCCCTCTCTCACCCCGGAAAGCTACAATAATGGCGTGGGTGTCGGTGCTGTAGCTGCCGTTGTAGCTCCCTCTCTCACCCCGGAAAGCTACAATCTATACGCCCTGATTGCGCTGCGCTGAGTGGTTGTAGCTCCCTCTCTCACCCCGGAAAGCTACAATTGTATCTGACCAGTTATATCCCGGGCTGCCGTTGTAGCTCCCTCTCTCACCCCGGAAAGCTACAATTGGCTTGGTATGCAGTTCAGAGCTTTTGTAGTTGTAGCTCCCTCTCTCACCCCGGAAAGCTACAATGTTACGCTTGGGAAGGTGACTGACTACAGAGTTGTAGCTCCCTCTCTCACCCCGGAAAGCTACAATCGTGAAACAGTGGGCTTATATTCGTGTCCAGTTGTAGCTCCCTCTCTCACCCCGGAAAGCTACAATCCGCCCTCTAACCCATCCATCGAGAGGGACGTTGTAGCTCCCTCTCTCACCCCGGAAAGCTACAATTCGGCTCGAAACCAACCTGTTTAATAACCCGTTGTAGCTCCCTCTCTCACCCCGGAAAGCTACAATCCCCAAACCCTTCTCTCAAGCTTTGGTGATGTTGTAGCTCCCTCTCTCACCCCGGAAAGCTACAATGACTGGAATGAGAAAGACGATAACTGGCCCGTTGTAGCTCCCTCTCTCACCCCGGAAAGCTACAATACTGTGCCGATCTTCGCCGGCGGCAGTCTGGTTGTAGCTCCCTCTCTCACCCCGGAAAGCTACAATGCTTCTGTTTCCGGGATCACCATCTCCGGCGTTGTAGCTCCCTCTCTCACCCCGGAAAGCTACAATTTGATCGGTGTCACCGTGTTTATCCGGCGAGTTGTAGCTCCCTCTCTCACCCCGGAAAGCTACAATCGCGTTTGCGGGATGTGGCACGTTTCAGCGGTTGTAGCTCCCTCTCTCACCCCGGAAAGCTACAATCACGGCAGCGAAAGCAGCACGAGCCACGATGTTGTAGCTCCCTCTCTCACCCCGGAAAGCTACAATCGCTTGACCGCTGCGCTGCACTGCCATGGCGTTGTAGCTCCCTCTCTCACCCCGGAAAGCTACAATCAAGTGGGCGCAGGCCTTCATCGACGACGTCGTTGTAGCTCCCTCTCTCACCCCGGAAAGCTACAATAAAAGCTCTGAACTGCATACCAAGCCACCAGTTGTAGCTCCCTCTCTCACCCCGGAAAGCTACAATTCACCAACATCAAGGGCCTTACTCTTGACCGTTGTAGCTCCCTCTCTCACCCCGGAAAGCTACAATAGCAACAAGCGTCAAACCAGCATACGAAATGTTGTAGCTCCCTCTCTCACCCCGGAAAGCTACAATAAGGCCGGCGAAACCATCGACCTCGACGCGGTTGTAGCTCCCTCTCTCACCCCGGAAAGCTACAATCCTGGAATGTTAGAGGCTTCCCTCTTGGCCGTTGTAGCTCCCTCTCTCACCCCGGAAAGCTACAATGTGATGATCCGCGTCAACGAACAGGCCGACGTTGTAGCTCCCTCTCTCACCCCGGAAAGCTACAATCCGTCTGTCCTGAAGCCCTCTTTCGACTCTGTTGTAGCTCCCTCTCTCACCCCGGAAAGCTACAATAGGGTTGCCAACCGTCAAGGCATACAAGGAGTTGTAGCTCCCTCTCTCACCCCGGAAAGCTACAATATGTCGGCGCTGTCTGTTCTGTGGGAGTCGGTTGTAGCTCCCTCTCTCACCCCGGAAAGCTACAATCAGAACTGGACGACAGGCGCATGTTCTATGGTTGTAGCTCCCTCTCTCACCCCGGAAAGCTACAATGCTGACGTTGTGGGCGGCACCACCAACGAAGTTGTAGCTCCCTCTCTCACCCCGGAAAGCTACAATTTCGCGCAGAGTGCTGGCATCGGTCTCGGCGTTGTAGCTCCCTCTCTCACCCCGGAAAGCTACAATGCTAAGAGCGTTTAAAGCATGGGAAAGAAAGTTGTAGCTCCCTCTCTCACCCCGGAAAGCTACAATCTCGCACTGAAGATCAAGGCCCTGGTCGAGGTTGTAGCTCCCTCTCTCACCCCGGAAAGCTACAATGCCCGCAGCGTCCAGCACTACAGCGCAGGCGTTGTAGCTCCCTCTCTCACCCCGGAAAGCTACAATGCGATTGCGGCGGTAGGGTCTTACTTGTCAGTTGTAGCTCCCTCTCTCACCCCGGAAAGCTACAATTTCCTCAAATGTCATGTAAGCCATGATTAAGTTGTAGCTCCCTCTCTCACCCCGGAAAGCTACAATGAAGCGGCATGGGCTAACTACATGGCTCTCGTTGTAGCTCCCTCTCTCACCCCGGAAAGCTACAATCATTGAAGCCCGCATACGACCATGCATACCGTTGTAGCTCCCTCTCTCACCCCGGAAAGCTACAATACTGCCGGCGCGCTGCGCTTCATCGCCGACGTTGTAGCTCCCTCTCTCACCCCGGAAAGCTACAATCAGGGTCTGTTCGCCACCAATGTGGAGTGGGTTGTAGCTCCCTCTCTCACCCCGGAAAGCTACAATGATCCTGCTGGAAAACGCCATGTACAAGGTGTTGTAGCTCCCTCTCTCACCCCGGAAAGCTACAATACTCGCTGCTTGAGCTGCTGTTCTATCTGTGTTGTAGCTCCCTCTCTCACCCCGGAAAGCTACAATCAGTTGATCTACTGGCGATTGCACCGACACGTTGTAGCTCCCTCTCTCACCCCGGAAAGCTACAATCCGAACGACCCAGCTAATGGGCCGGCTTATGTTGTAGCTCCCTCTCTCACCCCGGAAAGCTACAATGGCGCGCAGACGGGTGCCGGCGGGCTGGAAGTTGTAGCTCCCTCTCTCACCCCGGAAAGCTACAATGGCGGATCATTCGACGCCACTTGTGTTACGGTTGTAGCTCCCTCTCTCACCCCGGAAAGCTACAATTGCTACTCCTGATAAACCAGATCCGCCGTAGTTGTAGCTCCCTCTCTCACCCCGGAAAGCTACAATCTGCGATGCGCTGACGGTGTAGGTGCCGGTGTTGTAGCTCCCTCTCTCACCCCGGAAAGCTACAATTCGGTGTTGCAGGAGAGCGTCAACGCCGCCGTTGTAGCTCCCTCTCTCACCCCGGAAAGCTACAATCCGCGAAACCGCCACCGGCACGCAAAGCCGGTTGTAGCTCCCTCTCTCACCCCGGAAAGCTACAATCCCGCATCCACAAGCACCGCCGCGTGTTCGGTTGTAGCTCCCTCTCTCACCCCGGAAAGCTACAATCAAGGATTTGGGACTATGAACCGCGACGCCGTTGTAGCTCCCTCTCTCACCCCGGAAAGCTACAATAACTTGGTCGTGAACAGAACATTATCCTCGGTTGTAGCTCCCTCTCTCACCCCGGAAAGCTACAATCAGCAGCACGCCGCCGCATACAAGCAGCAGGTTGTAGCTCCCTCTCTCACCCCGGAAAGCTACAATGGCGGATCGTTCGACGCCACCTGCGTCACTGTTGTAGCTCCCTCTCTCACCCCGGAAAGCTACAATTTCTGGATCACGATCAAGTTCGTGTCCGCAGTTGTAGCTCCCTCTCTCACCCCGGAAAGCTACAATCGCCGCGCTGGCCACGCCTGGAGCAAGCAAGTTGTAGCTCCCTCTCTCACCCCGGAAAGCTACAATACCCTCGCCGCTACCCCGCATGAAGCTTGGCTTCATGCGGGGTAGCGGCTTTATTTTTGCCATTCAAAACAGCAAAATCTGCTGCGCGTTAACGGTTTTTTCCTGAAAGCTGCGCTGGCCGACGAGCAATTTCATGCTGGCGAACTGCTTTTCGCTCACTTGTAGGCAGCGTATTGAGCCTTCTTTGGGTAGGCTGGCGGACAGACGTTTCAGGTGTTTCTCGGCGTCGTCGAAACCGTTGACCATGCGTCCGTAGACCGACCACTGGATCATGTCGTAGCCGTCTTGCAGCAGGAAGCGGCGGAACACGGTATATGCGCGCTTCTCCGCCTTGGTCACAGTTGGTAGATCAAAGAAGACGATCAGGCGCATATAGCGGCGTGTGGCGTTAGCCATCCGCGTCCTCCGGTTGAGTCGGCAGGTTGGTTAGCACAGGCATGACAAAGACGGCGGGGCTGGCGTATTCCAGCCACTGACTCAAGCTCACGACAGTTGATTCGATTGCGGCAAGCAGGGTCTGGCGCGTGCTTGTTGTGGCGATGTCGCGATGCAGCAGGGCAAGCAGTTGCTGCTTATCCTTGGGCGAGAGTTCGCGTTCGGGTTCCAGTGGCCAGCCTTTCAACACGTGGGCGTCGACCAGGGGGCGGTAGGGCTCGATCAAGTCGTCTGCCAGGTTGAAAGCGTTTTGCTCGCTGCGGTGGTGGACGCCGAAGGCGGGCAAAAAGCCGTAGGCGACGAGACTCCGTGCAATCGCCGCGCGGATAACGGCGTAGCCGTAATTGAGCGCGGCATTAACAAAGCGGGGCTGATTACGCGTGAAGTCACCGCCCCACAGTGCGCGAAAGTAACGCTGCGCGGCCTGGCCTTCGAGGTTGTCGGTGTCGCCGGAGCGCACATCATCCGCCATCGCCAGCAACGCCCGGTAGTCGCGGTCTGCGTTGGCATACCGCGCTAGTACGGCGGCCTGATTGCGGATTTTCTGCTGGACGATGGTTTGCCACAGACGCTTTTGCGTGGGTTGGCTTGTGTCGAGTTGCGCGCGCATGACCTTGAGCGCGCGGCTGTGTGGAAGATAAGGAAGCAGTACGCCGTTCGGGTGGTGATCCGCGCCCACCGTAAGCACTGCGATCTGCGCGTCAGCCAGTGCCGATAGCAGGGCGGAAGTCAACGTGACTTGTGGGTGCTCGATTAGCACGATGCTGATGTCCTCCAGCGGCACGTGGGCGGTGTTGCCGTCCTGCTGCACCCGCAGTGCGCGTTGGTGAAAATCAAGCTGCGCCGGGTTGCCGATAACCACGCTGCGCCAGCCCATGTTTAGCGGCCTTTGTGACGGTGGATAGTTTGTTGGGTCTCGGTGTGGACGCGGTGGAGCTTGCCGAGTAGGTCAACGTGATATTTCTCAACGGCGAGAGCTGTTTTGATGCCCACCCCGCGCCATTGGCCGTCCTTGCCAATGCTCTGGTTACGGTCGTGAGCCCAGACTGAAATGGCTCCAGTCGAGCGGTCTATGCCAGAAAAATAGCCAGTGATCGTTTCCGCTTTAAGTTTTACCGACACCCAGTCATTCGGATGCAAGCTGAACAAGAACGCGTAAGTTTCGTCCATTTCCGGCCACTCGCTTTCGGGCTTGTACGCCACCACTGCCCGGTTCGGCAATTCCATTTTGGCCGCGTCAGCCACATATAACGGCACGGCGTAGAACTTGCCGCCTTTGCCAAACACGTCTACCCGTAACATGCTGCCGTTGTTGGCTATGCCCCGGCGAATGGCTATGCCGCTTTTCTGCGTGGCGAGCAGTTTGACGCTGCGAATGGCGGGCGCTTGCTTGCCCGGCGCGGAAGGTTTGCTCAACGGCGGCTGGTTGGCGGCAAAGGCTTTCGCGCCGTCGCCCTTGAACTGTTCGAGCCGCTCGCGCAAGGCGGCAATCCAGCTTGCATTGCGCGGGTCATCCGCGCCGACGATGTTTTCCAAATCCTTGAGCTTGAGCGAGGCAAGCGGCGTCTTGATGGCGGATTGCCCGTCGGCCAGTAACCGCCCTTCTCGGCCCACGGAGCGGATGGTTTCCTGATGCGCAGCACCAAGGCCTCGGCGCGTCGGTGCGCGCGATACGCGCACGGGGCGCAGGTGTTCCAGCTCTTCGGGCGGGTAGTGCGCCAGGCCATCCAGCCCATGCGCAGGATCGGGCGAAAGCCAAGCCAGCAGTTCGCTGCGGAAATGCGGCCAGGGTGCGGGGAAGTGTTCTTCGACCTGTCGCATTGCCGCTATGTCGAGAATCTCGCCGGTTTCCGGGTCGAGATATCGGTCGCGCACTTGGGTGAGTTCGTTACGCTTTGAGTAGTCGGCCATGCGCTTGACCAAGCTACGGCTGGCGGCAGCAATCACGGCAGCGTCGAGTGCGTGGTGCAGATCGCCGTTTTCGCGCACCTTGATGAGCCCCCAGCGTGCCCGCAACAAGCTGGTGAGCTGACCGGCCACCACCACGCAGCGGTTCTTCGCATCGCTGTCGGCGTGCCATTGCAGATGGGTTTCGATCATCGTCTTGAATGCACGGCAGATGTAGCGGGTGTCGTTAAGATTGCGCTCGCGAAAGCCTTCTGCTTCGTCCTCACCAAAATGCTTGCGTAGTAGCCGGTCGCGCTTAGCGCGGCGGTAGGCCTTATTCGACAACACCCAAGCTTCGAATTGCTGCCACTGCGGGCTGTTGCTCGCGCCGTCCAGATATTCGTAAGGTGTGCGGTTGCCCTTGTTGCGGTTCTCAGCGGTGAGCACCAGCACCTTGTTGTTCTGGCCGTCGTCGAAGCTACGCGAGTAGGGTAGGGCGTGGTCGATTTCAGCGTAGCCCGCCTCGAACAGCCGCTCTACGTCAATGGCTTTCTGGCTGTAGGCGCACTGGCTCATCTGTTCGCGGTATAGCCGGTATTTCTGCAAATCCAGCCCCTTTGGATCGAAACCGAACTGGTCGACGAAGGCTTCGCGATCCTTCGCCTTACGTTCTTGAAACTCCTTTTGCTCGCGTTCGATCTTGCGCCGCTCGTCCATGGGCTTGGACAAATCCCGCGCTAGCTCGATATGAATGGCCGTAGGCGATCCGTATTCGCTGACGATGGCGTTGACCAGCTTGCGCGCCTGGTTGAGCGCGCGATAGACCACAGGGTTGCGAATTTGGTCTTTGTCGGGAGGCGGTAAATAGCGGGCTCTGGAGCTGTCCTGATGCAACTGGCTGTGATGTGCGTAGCCTGCGCTTTGCACGGCCTCGTCGTAGCGCTGACCCTGTTCCATGAAGGGCAGGATTTTGCTCAGCGCTTTCAGCGAGAGCCCGACGAATTTGTCGAAAGATTCGCCGAGCACGGCTTCGGTAACTTCCGGTTCGATACCGTGCTCGGCAAGATGCGCGCGGATATCGTCGTCGGTCTTGTAGCAGGTCAGCGCCCAGGCCAGGCGATCAAGCCGGGCGGAGTCGAGTGCATCGCGTTGCCACCGCTTTTCCAGCCCGGCCTTTTCATAGGCTTTGCGCAATTCGTGGTAGGCCTTGGCCTCAAAGAAGGGCGCGCTTTCCGGGTCCTTGTCACCCCGGTAAGTCAACACGGTGAATTTTGCGGTATCGGCCAGCCCAAGTTTTTGTCGCACCTGCTTGTAGGTGAGTTTGGCGAGTGTGTAGGGCAGACCGAGCAAAATCTGTCGTTCGCCTGCGGTGAGCGCGCGTTGCTCGCCAACTTCGGAGATGCGCAGGTTGTTGAGCTTGGTCAGCCAGACGAAGCGCTCGGCGCTGTAACTGGCTTTGGGTGCGCGATATTCAGCAATCTCGAAGGGGCATTTGCCTACCAGCTTTAAGAGCGCATCGCCCGCCAGTGCCGGTCGGCGGGCGAGCAGCAGTTGTTCAACTCCATTTTCGAACTCGGCGCTGATGTGTGGGTTGTCGAAGCCAGCTTGTTGTTTGAAGAGCAACTTCATTTCGGCCACAAGATCAGCACGCGCGAAGGTGTGGGTGTAAGCGCCGCCCTTGTTACGTTTGGCTGCTGCAAAAGCCTCGTCGCGCGCCGCCATTTCGCCCACCGTGCGCCAGCCTTTTTCCTGACAGCGCTGTTGGTTGGCGGCTACGCCGGATAGCATTTGCCCGGCTTTTTCGTCGTCCTTTGCCTCGCTTTTACGGGTGGACTGAAAGCCGCGATGCTTGACCAGGTGGTAGAGCACCGCAGCCCATTCGGCAGGGGTGAGGAGCCGGTCGAGTCCATCTGCGCGCAAATCCCACGGACTCACGCCGGGCAAGGAGAAGGCTTGCGGGTGTGCCTCGGCAATGAGTCCGGTTCGTTTGAACAACCGCACCAGCCGCAGCAGTCTGTGCGCGCGGCGGCGGATGCGACGACGTGTCAACCGCGACTCGCGCCTTGTCTTGTTGAGCGGATCACCTTCTTTGGCGGTTTCGGCCTTGTCGAAGGTGCGCACGTGAAGAGCAAGAATGCGCTGTTCGGCGAGCAAGGCTGCGCCGACCGAGGCCATGCCGATGTCGAGGCCCAAGGTATAGGGCTGGGTGGGGTTCAAAGCCATGGCGTGCTGCGTCTCCTTTAGTGTAGACTGCGGTCAGTTGTAGCTTTCCGGGGTGAGAGCCGTTGCTGCAATAAGGTTATCCCTTCGGGGATGAACCGAATCCAAGACCCGAGGCTTGCCTCGGGTCTTTCTATTTGGCGCACTGGATTCTTGGTGCAGCTGCGGAGCTGCTTATGTTTGTTGTGTGACGTTAGTGTCGTGCAATGCGGCGCGTACGGCAAGCAATGGGCGTCTATCGCCTTTATCGTCGCCGTACCCAGTGCCCCGGCCGGCGGCTGTGGTGGGCAACGGTGATCACACGGACTTGATCATGATGGAGACGGTAGATGAGGGAATAGGGAAAACTTTGCAGTGGCAGCATCCGGGTTTTGAGGGAGCCGGATTCGCCCAACTCGGGAAATTGCGACAGAAGCGTCAGCGCGTGGCCCAGTTTGCTGGCGAAATCGTTTGCGGCCGCCAAAGTTTTTTCGTTGATATACCAGTCAACAGCGGCGCTGGCGTCTGCCTGCGTCTCGTGACTGAGGCTAACCTGCATTGGCTTTGGCGGTGCTGATTATGCTGCGCAGCCTCGCCATGACTTCATCCGCTGGAATCCATTCGGTGCGCCCCGCTTCCATGTCTGCCACGCGCCTGGCGATTTCTTCGTCCCAAGCTTTGGCGATGGCTTCCGGCGTGTCCTCGGCTTCACCTTCAAGGCTGACAATCAGGCGGTGGATTAGCTGGCTACGTTCATCGGGCGGCAATTGCAAGGCCTGGGTTTCAAGTTCTTTCAAAATCGCTGCCATGACATTCCCCGAAATGAAACGTATCGAATTGTCATGGTAGCACTCCGTGCATGAGTGAGGCCGCCCCCTCCCGCTCCCCGTCCCCCTGTGAACTTTCCCCGAAATTTCGTCTTCCATGGGTAATGAATTGCCCCTGGTTTCGAGTCATCCGATTTTGGTTTCAAACAGACGCAATCCGGGTTTTGTGCCAGATTGGAAGTTGGCACGGTTTTGTATGCACACTCTTTTCATGCATCCCTTTCCCAAATCGACCGGCACCCGCATCTGCATCATCCGCCACGGCGAAACCGACTGGAACGTGGAGAAGCGCATCCAGGGGCATACCGATGTTCCGCTCAACGAGACCGGGCGGGCGCAGGCGCTGGCGATGGCGTTCAATGCGGCGCACAGCGGTTTCACGCGGTCTACAGCAGCGATCTGCTGCGGGCGATGGAGACGGCGCAGGTGCTGGCGCAGCGCGAGGACCACGAGGTGACGTTGCTGCCGCAGTTGCGCGAACGGCATTACGGGCTGTTTCAGGGCATCACCGCCGACGAGGGTGCCGCGCTGTATCCGGCGGCGTTTGCGCACTATGTGGCGCGCGATCTGGATTACGACTTCGAGACGGGCGAGTCGCTGCGCCGGTTTGCCGAACGGGTGGCGGACGGCATCGACTGGCTGGTGCGGCATCACAGCGGGCAGACGATTGCGGCGGTGAGCCACAGCGGGGTGCTGGACGTGGTGTATCGCCGCGCCACCGGTCGCCCGCTCTCCACGCCGCGCGATTTCGTGATCCCCAACTGCGCGCTCAACTGGTTCCATTTCGACGGCCAGGGCTGGCATCTGGACGCCTGGGCCGACCGCCACTATCTGCACGAAGTGCTGACGGAATCACCCGAATGAGCGCGCCGGCAGAGTGGGTGGTGTTGTTCCGCCACGGGCACAGCGAATGGAATCTGTCCGACCGCTTTACCGGCTGGACCGATATTCCGCTGACCGGGGTCGGCCTTGTCGAGGCGGCCGCGGCGGGGCGGCGGCTGGCGCAGGCGGGGTTTGCCTTCGACGAGGTGCACGGCTCGGTGCTGCAGCGCAGCCGCCAAACGGCCGTGGCGCTGCTGGCCGCGATGGGCACGCCCGAGGTGCCGTATTTTGCCAGTTGGCGCCTGAACGAGCGGCATTACGGCGCGCTGCAGGGCTTGAACAAGCACGAGATTTTTGCGACCTGGGGCGAAGAGGCGTCGCGCCGCTGGTGGCGCGGCTATTTCGAACCGCCGCCGCCGCTCGATTGCGACGACCCGCGCCATCCGCGTTTCGATCCGCGGTATGCGGCGCTGGACCCGCAGGATCTGCCGGCCAGTGAAAGCCTGCGCGACTGCCAGCGGCGCACCCTGCCTTACTGGAATGAGGTGCTGGTGCCACGGCTACGCACGGGGCGCCGCCTGCTGGTGGTGAGCCACGGCAACACCCTGCGCGGTCTGGTGATGCATCTGGACGGCCTGAGTGCCGAGGCGATGGAGCGGGTGGAGATTCCGTCCGGGGTGCCGCTGGTTTACCGCTTTGCGCCCGACCTGCGTGTGGTGGGGCGGGAGTGGCTGGAGATTCCGGCTGTTACGCCAGCCGCCTGATTCCATTATCAAATCAAAAAGGTTGCGAAGGCGAGCCTCAGACACCGATGCGGGAGCCCCCGGATAGTGATTGTAGGAGGCCCGCCCTCGGGCCGAAGCCGTGGTGAATGCATAGGCACGAAATTCGGGGCGAGGGCGCCCCTCCTACAGGCCCATCCCCAGATCCTGTGCCAGCCCGGCGTGGGTGATTTTTCCGGCGTGTACTTGCAGCCCCGCTTTCAGTCCGGCATCGGCATCCAGCGCGGCCAGCCCGTGTGCTGCCAGCGCCTGCACATAGGGCAGGGTGGCGTGGGTGAGCGCCTCGGTGGCGGTGCGCGCCACGGCGCCGGGCATGTTGGTGACGCAGTAATGTACGATGCCCTCGGCCACAAAGAAGGGGGCGCTGTGGGTGGTGGGGCGCGAGGTTTCCGCGATGCCGCCCTGATCGATGGCCACATCCACCAGCACCGAACCCGGCGGCATCTGCTTCAGGTATTCGCGGCTGATCAGGCGCGGCGCGTGGCGGCCGGGAATCTGTGCGGCGCCGATGACGATGTCGGCTTGCGCGAGGCTGTCGGCAATCGCCTCGGGCGAGGAAATCCGCGTTGCCACCCGTGCACCGAACAACGCTTCGGCGTGCGCGAGCTTGTCGGTCTGGCGGTCGAGCAGGGTGACGCGCGCGCCCAGCCCGGCAGCGACCCGCGCAGCGCTCATCCCCACCACGCCGGCGCCGATGATGACCACATGTCCAGGCGGCACGCCGGGCAGGCCGGTGATCAGCTTGCCGTTGCCGCCGTGGGATTTGTGCAGTCCCAGCGCGCCCATTTGCGGCGCCAGCCGCCCCGCGATGTCGGACATCGGCTGCAGCAGCGGCAGGCCGCCACTCGGCTTGCTCACGGTTTCGTAGGCAATCGCCGTCACCCCGCGCGTCATCAGTTCGCGCGCCAGTTCCGGCGCGGCGGCCAGATGCAGGTAGCAGAACAGCAGTTGCCCGCTGCGCAGGGCGGCCACTTCAGCAGGCTGCGGTTCCTTCACCTTGACCACCAGGTCGGCAGCCCAGGCTTCGGCAGGGGTCACGATGCCAGCGCCGGCGGCGCGATAGGCGTCGTCGCCAAAACCGACGGCCGCCCCCGCGCCGGTTTCGACGCCGACCGTGTGGCCTGCCTGGGTCAGAACACGCACCCCCTCGGGGGTGAGCGCCACCCGGTATTCGTGATTCTTGATTTCTTTTGGAATGCCGATGTACATGACGGGTCTCGCGGAGGTTGGATACGCTGCAGCATAACCAAAGCCACAGCGTGCTTGAAGTGCGGCGGCTTATTGAGCCGGCGCGGAATTGGCACGGCGGGCGGCCGCTTGAACCAGCAGGCCGGCGACGAGGCCGGGTAAAAGCTTCATTCCCATCAGGCGAGGCGCTGCACGCATTCGCGCACCAGCGCCGGGCCGCGATAGATCAGCCCGGTATACAGCTGCACCAGCGAGGCGCCGGCGGCGATTTTTTCCTGCGCGTCGTCGCCCGACAGAATCCCGCCGACGCCGATGATCGGCACTTCGTTTTTCAGGTGATGCGCCAGCGCGCGGACAACGCGGGTGGACGCCGCGCGCACCGGCGCGCCGGAGAGGCCGCCGGTTTCCTCCGCATTGGGCAGGCCGGCGACGGCGTCACGCGCGACCGTGGTGTTGGTGGCGATCACGGCGTCGATGCGGTGCATCATCAGCAGCGCGGCAATCGCGGCGATCTGCGCGTCGTCGAGGTCGGGCGCGATTTTCAGCGCAATCGGCACGTATTTTCCGTGCTGCTGCGCGAGCTCGGACTGGCGCAGCTTGATTGCCGACAACAGCGCATCGAGCGCTTCGTCCTTCTGGAGTTCGCGCAGGTTCTGCGTGTTGGGCGAGGAGATGTTCACCGTCACGTAGCGCGCGTGCGCGTAGACCTTGTCGAGGCAGGCCAGATAATCGTCCACCGCGTGCTCGTTCGGCGTGTCCTTGTTCTTGCCGATGTTGATGCCGAGCACGCCGGTGAAGCCGCTCGCCTCGACGTTCTTCACCAGATTGTCGACGCCGAGGTTGTTGAAGCCCATGCGGTTGATGAGGGCCTCGGCTTTCGGCAGGCGGAACAGGCGCGGCTTCGGGTTACCAGGCTGCGGGCGCGGCGTCACCGTGCCGATCTCGATGAAGCCGAAGCCCAGTGCCGCCAGCGCGTTGATGTGCGCGCCGTCCTTGTCGAGGCCGGCCGCCAGGCCCACCGCGTTGGGGAAGTCGATGCCCATCACGTGCACGGGTTTGCTGGTGGCGCGCGGCAGCAGGCCCAGCAGGCCGAGCCGGTGCGCGATGTCGAGGCTGAAGAGGGTGAAGCGGTGCGCATCTTCGGGGTCGAGCGAGAAGAGGGCGGGGCGGAGCAGCGGGTAGAGCA
>DATMWS010000219.1:0-6962 GCA_035562135.1 Thiobacillus sp.
CTGGAAACCGGCGCAGCCAACGTGTACGCGATGGGCGATTGCGCCGAGGTCGAAGGCCTCAACCTGCCCTACGTGCAGCCGCTGATGGTGCAGGCGCGCGCGCTTGCTGCCACCCTCACCGGCACCCCGACCGCGGTGGTCTATCCGGCGATGCCGGTGATGGTGAAAACCCCGGCGCACCCGGTGGCGGTGCTGCCGCCCAAGATCGGCGCGGCGGGCGGCTGGAAAGTCGAATGCAGCGACACCGGCATCTGCGCGCTGCATGTGGATGAGGCCGGCCGCCTGCAGGGCTTCGCGCTCACCGGCAGCGAAACGAGCCGCCGCAACGCACTGGCGAAGGAACTGGCAGCCTGAGTTTCAGGATGCAGGCGGCGGCTGCAGCGCGGCGATCAACGGGCAGCTCACCTTGCCCCGCCTGGCTGCGCAGCGGTCGACAAGTTGCGCCAAGGCCGTCTCCATGCGCTGCAAATCGGCCAGCCGCTTGCGCACCTCATCGAGCTTGCGCTCGGCGATCGCCCGGGCTTCCGAACAATGCGCCCCGTCATCCAGCTGCAGCAGCTGTGCAATCTCGTCCAGCGTGAATCCGATGCGTTGCGCCGCCTTGATGAACAGCACACGTTCCACATCCGTTTCACCGTAGCGGCGGATGCCCCCGAGGGGTTTGTCCGGTTCGGCCAGCAGGCCACGGCGCTGATAGAAGCGGATCGTCTCGACGTTGACACCGGCGTCGCGGGCCAATCTGGAAATGGTAAGCGCCTGCATCTTGACTCCGTACATGGGTACGGCACTTATGCTACGTCCATCGAGACAATCAGGAAAGGCCGATGGATACCAAACAGACCCTGTGGGCGAGCACGCTGGCCGCAATCGGCGCTTCGCTCTGCTGTGTCGCGCCCCTGGTGCTTGTCACGCTGGGCATCGGCGGAGCCTGGATGGCCACGCTGACCCAACTCGAGCCCGTGCGCCCCGTCTTCGTTGTGCTCACGCTCGGACTGTTGGTGCTGGCATGGCGCAGGCTGTATCGAAAACCCGCCGCATGCGAACCCGGAAAGCCGTGTGCCGATGTCTCGGTACAGCAGCGCCAGCGCCTGATTTTCTGGCTGGTCGCTGTCCCGTTGCTGCTCCTGCTGGCCTTCCCCTGGTACGCGGCTTTATTCTATTAAGGAGATCGTATGAACCCATCAATCTGTCTGGCGGCCTTGCTGGCCTTGATCGCCACCCCCGCCCTGGCTGCGCAGCAGACCGTCACCCTGGCCGTGCCTGGCATGAGCTGCGCGGCCTGTCCGATCACGGTGAAGAAGGCGCTGACCCGGGTCGACGGCGTCACCCGCGCTGACGTCGATTACGACAAGCGCCAGGCCGTGGTGACATTCGACGACGCCAAAATCGATGTGGCGAAACTGACCCGTGCCACAGCCGACGCCGGCTATCCGTCGACGCTCAAGGAACCGACAAAATGAAGGACGTGATCCTCGAATCCACCCTGACCTGCCCCCTCTGCGGACACGTCAAAACCGAGACCATGCCGACCGACGCGTGTCAGTGGTACTACGAATGTGAAGGGTGCCAGACCGTGCTGATGCCCCTGCCGGGCGACTGCTGCGTGTTCTGTTCCTACGGCACGGTGCCGTGTCCGCCGATCCAGCTGGCCCGCAAGTCGGACGGCTGCTGTCAGGGCGGGGCTGTCTAGCAGCGCGGGCAGGCTTCCACCGGCAACCCGCGCGCCAGCCAGCCCGGCCCAGCGCTGCTCCCCACCATGCCTTCCTTGATGTTGTAGACCTGGGTGAAGCCGGCATCTCGCAGTGCCTGCTGCATGTGCGTGGTGCGGTTGCCGGTGCGGCAGATGAGACCGATCGGCGCATCGCGGTCGCCGTCCATTTCGGCCGCGACCTGTCGCACGAAGCCCGGTCCGCCCTGCGGATGGGCCATGTTGATTCGCAGCGCGCCGGCCGCGACGCCTGTCTGGCGCCATTCGTCCGGCCGGCGAATGTCGATTAGCGTCAGCTGGCCAGCCTGTGCCTGTGCATAGGCATCGGGTGCGGCCAGCGTCGGGCCGCTGTCCGGAGAACAGGCGGCGATCGACAGCAGCACCAAAGCGGCGGCGGTTAGACGTTGCACAAACATGAAGACGCCAGACGTGAGAACAGAACATGCGATTGTTGAATCGGGTGGAAGTTCAGGCCCCCGCAGCAGACATGCCGATCTCTTTCCGGATTCGCTTGCCATTCATACTCATTGCTCATTGCCCGTACAGCTGAACCAGCAGCGCCTGGAATGCGGACTGCCGTTCCGGCGGGGTGGCGCGGACGATGCCTTCGCGCTGGAACACGTCGATCAGCTTGTGCGGCGTGACGCCTGATTCGCCGACGATTTCGACGTGCCCGGCGATGACCTCGACGTCGGTGGTCAGGGCTGCGCGGGTGACCGGTGGGTGCCGCTGTTCGGCCAGACTGAAAATGTAGTCGCTCTCGATGCAGCCGCCGGTGTCGCTGCGACGGCGGCAGGAACCACGTTCGTCGGTGACGACCTTGAGGTGGCGGCTCACCTGCGCGGCAAGGCTGCCCGGCTGGCGGATGAAATCCGAGGCAGCCGTGAGCTCGTACCAGTTGTCACCACTGATGAGCCAGCAGACCAGGTCGTTGAGGCCGAGCGTGGCCACGCGCAGCGCCGGGGCTGCGCACATACGTGCCGCGGCGATGCCGGAAAATGGCGCCGAGACCGTCACCAACCGCAGGTCGATTTGCGTGTTGCGGACCGGTTCCGGGCGGTCTGCAATGAGCGCCTTGCGGGCAACGAGGCCGCCCATGCTGTGGCCAATCACCGTGATGTGCGGCGCATCCAGATGCAGCGCGAGCGTGTCGACCGCGTGGGCCAGCTGGCCGGAACTCACCATCAGGCTGTCGCGGTCGTCGTAGGCGAAGCAGGCAGTTTGCTGGCCATGAAAGGCGAGCACCTCGGCCAGTGCGTGGAATTTTCCGGTGGATCCGTTGCAGCCATGGACCAGAATGTTGACCGGCTGGCGTGGGTCGATGTGCAGCGTGTTCACCGCGCCATCGTTGCACGGACGAAGCCCCGGCACATTCACCGCCTTTTGGGCGGAGGACAGCCGTCCCGGGTCGGCTGCCTCGATGGCGGCATCGCGTTGGGGGGTGGCGCAGCCGCCCAGGGTGACGGCCAGCAGCAGGGCGGTGATCGCGGTCATTGGCGCGATGCCGGTTTCACCCCGGCCGCCCGGGTATGGGCGCTTGATCGTGCAGGCCAGCCCACTCGTTGGTTGCCGGGTATTGATGTCGCAATTGCCCATCATGAAATCTCCATCGGGTTTTCGTCCAGCTGGCCTGGGTCTCGTGCCGCCCACTTCTGCCCGGCCTGATCGTCCGTGCTTGTTCAGCCTAGCTCAGGTATAGCAAGTGAACAGCATTGGGGCTGCATGGCGCCACTTTTGACACCATCATGCAAACGCAATCTGGCACAGCTTTACATCCGTTCCCGAACTGGCGCAGGCGTTGTATCCGATGTTTCCGGCGTCCCTGCTGGCACGCTATCGCCATGACACGCGGGCGGCGCCTCAGCACGTGAACTGTCCGGTGCTGATCCTGCACAGTCCCGAAGACGAGATCATTCCATTCAGCCACGGGCTGGCATTGCTCGAGGCTGCGCGCGAGCCGAAGCGGCTTGTCGAACTGCGCGGGGGGCACAACGATGCCTTGCTGCTTAGCCGTGAGGTCTATTCGCTTCGAACCCAGTTCGATTGCGCGGTCTGTCAGGCCAAGCCGAACGTCTTCCGTTCATGGGGGCACGCAAACATTCTGTTTCTTGCCTGCATGGTCAGCGGCCGCGACTTGCGCGAGAATGCCGCATGGACATCTTCCGCATCTTTCACCTGCAATGCGCGCGGCGCCTGCCTGCGCTGCCCGACTCCCATCCCTGTTCGCGCCTGCACGGCCATTCGTTCCAGGTCGAGCTCACCGTCAGCGGCGACATCGATCCCGCGCTGGGCTGGGTGCTCGACTTTGCCGACATCGAGGCGGCCTGGCGGTCCATCCACGCCGCGCTCGATCACCGCACCCTGAACGACATCGCCGGGTTGGAAAACCCCACCAGCGAAAACCTGGCCATGTGGCTATGGCAGCAACTCAAGTCCTCGCTGCCCGGTTTGTCTCAAATAAAAGTGATGGAAACGCACGACTCGGGCTGCGTCTATACCGGGCCTGTTTAAGTTCGTCAGAAAGAAAGCGGCGCACGATGCCGCGTGCTTGTTACTGACGGGTGAGCGTGACGCGGGTTCATGTTCACCGGGACGGTAAAAATTTACCTTGCAACATTCTAATAATCGTGCGAATGTACGTTCCATGGATAAACGCAAAACCAAAGACCTGCTTTACGAAGAAGTCGCCCGCATCGGCAAGGCGGTCTCCAGCCCCAAGCGGCTGGAGCTGCTGGAAATCCTGGCGCAGGGTGAAAAAACCGTGGAAGCCCTGGCCGCCGAAGCCGGCATCGACATCAAGCTCGCGAGCGCGCACCTCAAGGTGCTGAAGGCGGCGCGGCTGGTCGAGGCGCAGCGCGACGGGCGCTTCATTGCCTATCGGCTGTCCGGCGAGGACGTCAGCGCGCTGTGGGTGAATCTGCGCACGGTGGCGGAAGAACACCTGGTCGAGCTGAAAGTGGCAATGGACGGGATTTTTTCCGCGCCGGAAAAACTCGACGCCGAAACGCGGCGTTCGCTGATGAGCAAGGCGCGGCGCGGCGACGTGGTGGTGATCGATGTGCGCCCCACCGCCGAATACGTCAACGGCCACCTGCCGTTTGCGCGCTCGATGCCGCTCGACGAAATCCGTCAGCGCATCAAGGAACTGCCCGCCGACAAGGACATCGTCGCCTACTGCCGCGGGCCGTTCTGCATGATGTCGGCCGAGGCGGTGGCGCTGCTGAAGGAGCACGGCTACCGCGCGCAGAAGATTGCCGACGGCACGGCGGAATGGCAGGCGGCCGGTTTGCCGCTGGCCGAGTCCTGACCCGCTATCTGTCCTGAATACCAACCCAAGGAGACTTCCATGTTTTTCCGTCAATTGCTGGCCAAAGACGCCACCCTGTCCTACTTCTTCGGCTGCGGCTCCTGCCATGTCGGCGTCGCCGTCGATCCCGTGCTCGGCGACGAGCAGTGGTTCATCGACGAAGCCGCCAAGCAGGACGTGAAGATCACCCACGTGATCGATACCCATGTCCATGCCGACCACTACACCGGCGGCCGCAAGCTGGCCGAGCTGACCGGCGCGGCCTATTGCCTGCACGAGTCAAATTCCAGCCGAGTGAAATACCCCTTCGAAGCGCTGACCGACGGCCAACGCATCGAGGTCGGCAACGTCTTCGTCGACGTGCTGCACACCCCTGGCCATACGCCCGACTCGATCTGTCTGCTGGTGACCGACAAGCGCCGCGCCGAAGCGCCCTGGTTCGTGCTCACCGGCGACACCCTGTTCGTCGGCAGCGCCGGCCGCCCCGACCTCGCCGGCAAGGAAACCGTGATGGCGGGACAGATTTACGAAACCCTGCACCAGCGCCTGCTGACGCTGCCGGCCGAGGTCGAACTCTATCCCGGTCACACCTCCGGCAGTGCCTGCGGCGCCGGCATGTCGGGCAAGCCCATGTCGACGATCGGCTTCGAGAAGCGCTGGAATCCGATGCTGGCGATGAGCAAGGATGCATTCGTCGCCGCGCTGACCGAGACCATTCCGCCGCGCCCCGCGGAAATGGACCGCATGGTCGCCTTCAACCTCGGTCACTGAAATATGTCACTCAGTCAGAACGTTGCGGAATACCGTTACGGCATCCGCCACAACATCGCCCAGTTCTCGCACCAGCTGGTGCAGGTGTTCTTCGTCGGCCTCACCATCGGCATGTTCCGCACCGTGGTGCCGGCGCTCGCCGAAACCGAATTCGGCGTGGCCAAGGGCTCGTTCATGATGCTGATGGCCTTCGTCACCGCCTTCGGCTTCGTCAAGGGCACGCTCAATTTCGTCGCCGGGCGGCTGTCCGAGCGCATGGGGCGAAAGAAAGTGCTGTTCATCGGCTGGCTGGCGGCGGTGCCCATCCCTTTCATGATCCTGTACGCGCCAAGCTGGGGCTGGATCGTGGCGGCGACCGTATTGCTGGGCGTGAACCAGGGCCTCGCCTGGTCGATGACGCAGACGTCCAAGCTCGACCTCACCAACGCCGATCAGCGCGGCCTCACCATCGGGCTGAACGAATTCTCCGGCTACTTCGGCGTGGCGGTGGCGGGCATCGTGACGGGCTACCTGGCCACAGCTTTTGGCCCGCGTGAAGGGCTGATGATTTTCGGCCTGACGGTGGTGGCGCTGGCCGGTCTGCTGACCCTGCTGTGGGTGAAGGACACCCTGCCGTGGGCGCAAGCCGAAGGCAAAAAGCACGCTGCTGGATTGATGACCGGTCCGAAGCCGCGCTACCCCGCCAATATTTCCGATAAGCCGAGCACCTGGGAAGTGTTCACCCTGATGTCCTGGCGCGACGCGCGTCTGGCGTCGGTCAGCCAGGCCGGGCTGGTGGAGAAATTCGTCGATGCGCTGGTGTGGGTGTTCTTTCCCGTCTATCTCTTCCAGCACGGCCTCTCGCTCGCCGGAATCGGCTGGGTGGTCGGCGTGTACGGCTTCGTCTGGGGTATGTCGCAGTTCTTCACCGGCCATTTGTCCGACCGCATTGGCCGCAAAAAACCCATCGTCTGGGGCATGTGGCTGTGCGGTGCAGGGGTCGCGCTGGTGCTGCTGGGCGAGGGCGAATTGTGGTGGTCGTTTGCCGCCGCGGTGATGGGCTTCGGCATGGCGCTGCTGTATCCGACGCTGTCCGCCGCCGTGTCCGACATCGCCCATCCCAACTGGCGCGGCTCGGCCATCGGCATCTACCGCTTCTGGCGCGACCTCGGTTACGGCATCGGCGCGTTGCTGCTG
>DATMWS010000220.1:0-8671 GCA_035562135.1 Thiobacillus sp.
GACATCGCGTTTCAGCCCGACGACGTGCTGCTGTTCGGCCCCGAATCGCGCGGGCTGCCGCCGGAGATGCTGGCAGGGTTCGATACCGACCGCCGCCTGCGCTTGCCGATGCTGCCCGGTTCGCGCAGCATGAACCTGTCGACTGCCGTCAGCGTGGTCGTGTTCGAGGCCTGGCGGCAAAACGGTTTTGCCGGAGGGGTGTGAATGAGCGGACTGGAATGGCTGGAAGCAGCCAGCTACATCGTCACCATCGTCGGCCTGCCGCTTGCCATCGGCGTCTATGTTTACGACCGCCGCCGCGAGCAGCAGACCGACGAGGAGGAAATTTTCCTGCGGCTGTCCGACGAATACGCCGACTTCATGCGGCTGGTGATCGACAACGCCGACCTGCACTTGCTGTCGCCTGCCGTGAAGGGTGAGCTCAGCGAAGACCAGTTGGAACGCAAACAGGCCCTGTTCGCCATCCTGGTCAGTCTGTTCGAGCGCGCCTACGTACTGGTTTACGAAGACAAGATGAGCCGCCAGCAGGCGCGGCTGTGGCAGTCGTGGGAGGACTACATGCACGAATGGTGTCAGCGCGAAGATTTCCGCGCGGCGCTGCCGTCTTTGCTCCAGGGCGAGGATCCGGGGTTCGTGGCGACGATCCGGCGGATTGCGGAGACCACTGCGAGCAGGTTGGGATGAACATGGGGGCTTCCATTCAGTAGGCACCATCCGCCAGAGGGTGCGATCGCCTTGGTCGAGTCGGGACACCCGGTTCGATCACATCGCACCAAACTGGTTAGAGGTGTCGGCGTCTTCATGGTGGGTGTGGACCCGGTTCCTGCCTTCTTTCTTGGCTGCGTAGCACGCCATGTCAGCCAAATTCAGCGTGTCGGTAATGGGTCGTCCGATTTGAATGGGAACGACGCCGATGCTCACGCCAATCGAAAAGCGCTGAGAACGCCAGTGAAATTCAAATTCTTCTATGGTTACCCGAATTTTCTCGGCAAGGTGGAGGGCCTTGTCCAGGGAGGCGTTCTCCACCAGCACTGCGAATTCATCGCCGCCAATGCGGGCCAGCGTGTCACGCGACCGGATTAATCCTTTCAGCAATGCTGCGATCTGGCGAAGCAGTTCATCCCCGGCAATATGTCCACAGGTGTCGTTAATGATTTTGAACTGGTCGAGGTCGAGAAAACACAAGATGTGTCTGTCAGCCGGGTCTGCGTCTCTGGCGTGCAATTGCTGCAGGCGCCGCTCGAATTCGCGCCGGTTGAGCAGGTCGGTGAGCATATCGTGGGATGCCTGGTAAGCAAGCTTGTCTTCCAGATACCGTTTCTCGGTAATGTCACGGCAGACGACCAGCAGCCTTTGTGCGCCTCCCCCCGGTTCCAGGCTGGCGCGCTGATGCACCCAAAATATCGAACCGTCTTTTCTGATTTTCCGGTATTCGATATCGACTTTCGCTTCTGGATCCTTGAATAGCCTTTCAACGCAATCGAAAACTGCGCGCTGGTCTTCTGGGTGAATCACCTTTGCGGCAGACTCGCCTATCAGCTCATTGACCCCATAGCCGAGCATGTTGGCGCCTGTTTGGTTGATGGACAGAATCTCCCCGCCGGCGCTGATGGTGCTGTAGATGTCAGGCGCATTCTCGTAGAGGGCCTGGTAGCGCGCTTCCGTGATCATCAGCGCCTTTTCTGCATTGACGGTATCGGTATTGTTCTTGAATATTCCCCGAGTCGATATCACCCCGCCTTCCTTGATGATCGATCCGCAATCCCCGACAAGATAGACGGGTTCACCTGACTTGGACATGAACTTGAAATCGAGGCAATGCAGTGTTTCGCCGTTCAGCAAACGGCTGAAACGGTCCTGGCAGCAGACCATGCTGTCAGGGTGCAACACATCCAGAAGGTTGAGCGACTGAACCTCCTGCTCGGTATAGCCCATGATTTTTTTCCATGCACGGTTGGTGTAGGTAATCGAACCATCGGGGGCAACGCACTGGATCAGGTCACTGGTATGGTCGAAAACATCGAGATAGCGCTCCTCGCTTTCAATCAGATTCCTCTCGATCAAGCGTCGGTCATGCTCTTTTTCGGCGCGCCTGAGCAAGGCATCAACCAGGCGGGGTAGGCTTTGCAAGTACGGGTCATCGCACCGAATAAACTGGCACATTCCCGATTCAAGGCAGCGAAGCGCGATTTCATCGGCCCCTGTTCCCTCGATTACGACAAGGGGAACATCAAGGCCTTTCTCGGAAAGCAGGGTTGCCAGGTCAACCGCAGAAAAGTCTGACAGTTCAAGGTCGCTGAATACCAGATGCCAATCCGGGGTCTCGAGCGCCTGGTGCAGGTCCCGTGCAGTATCAATCCGGTGGAAAAGCATCCGGGTGCCGTGATTGATCAGTGCCTGTTCGATAGCAGCGCTTGATTCAGCGGAGCTGGCCATCAATAGGTTGACAACATTTTCCGGCATGCGGCCCCTCCTGGAATGGTTAATGACAGTTCAAATCCATGGCAGTGAGATATCGGCTATTTTGGGGAAAACTTGTCCTGCCAATATTTTTATATTGATGCCTGTCTCGGGTGACCGGGAGGCATTGCTGCTCGCCAAGCACGCCAAATGGTCAAGGGACAGTGTGTCGCCCTCGATGATGTAGGCCGGGCCTTCGGTCGGCAGCGGCAGCAGGAGTGGCCAGTGTGGGCCTGCTCAGTATTTTGCCTGGTCGTCAAGTGGGATTAGAATCGATCAATAGTATTCATCGGCTTATTTCATGTCCGTCGCCAAGTTGCCCCCTATACAGTCTGGAATCACCCACGAGGTGATCGAGTCCGTGGTGCATCTGACCGAGCAGCGCGACGAACTGACCCTGCTGCGGAGTCTGCAGGGGTCCATACTGGAAATTCTGCCTGGGGTGCAGACGTCCATAGTCTGTCTGGCGCCGAACCCGAAGGAGGGGCAGGACGCCGCCTGCCCGGTGCCGACGCCCATGTTTCCGGTTTCCGACTGCCTGATGGCCGAGATCCTCGCGCTTGATTCAGTAACATCGATCAGGCAGTTCACCCATGAGGGCCAGGTCTATCTCATCAGCAGCCTGGGCATTCAGGATGACCGGCGCAAGGTGATCTTGATCCGGCAGCCCGAATGGAATTCGGCCGATCTGCGTGTCGCCCATGGCATGCTCAATATCTACGCCAATTTTGCACGAGTGCTGTTCGACAGCGAGCGCGACACCCTGACCGGCCTCTACAACCGCAAGAAGCTGGAGCAGAAGCTGGGCGAACTGCTCGCCGGCCGCATGAGCGGCGGCAACCGGAAGCAGGACGAGAATACGGCCGACTATCTGGCGGTGTTCGATATCGACCATTTCAAGCGCATCAATGACAATTACGGCCATCTGATGGGCGACGAAGTGCTGCTCGTCTTCGCCGGCCTGGTGCGCAACGCCCTGCGCGATGTCGACTGGGTATTCCGCTACGGCGGCGAGGAATTCGTTGCGCTGATCAAGGGGGTTTCGCCCGAGATCATCAAGGTCGTCCTCGAACGCGTTCGGGTCAGGGTGCAGGACCATGCCTTTCCCCAGGTTGGGCAGGTCACGGTGAGCATCGGCTATACCGCCATCGCAGATCAGAAATTGCCGCCCTATGTATTCGAGGAGGCGGACAAGGCCCTTTATTACGCCAAGGAACAGGGGCGCAACCGGGTCTTCGATTACCGTGAACTGGTGCGCAGCGGCGAGCTCGCGCGTGAAGAGCATCTCAGCGGCTCGGTCGAGCTTTTCTAGAGCGGTTTCGCCCGCCTCGAAAAACCGGCGGGCGGTTCGGCCTTCCCTCAGAACTCGGCCTTGATTTCCCGGTTCAGCAGGGTATCGACCGCCTGGGCGGCGGGCAGGCCTTCAAACAGCATCTGGCAGACGGCGCGGGTGATCGGCATGTCGACGCCGAGCTCTTCGGCCAGCGCGGCGACTTCGCGTGCGGTGGTGACGCCTTCGGCGACGTGGCCGAGTTCGGCGAGGATGGCGTCGAGCGCCTGGCCGCGCGCGAGGCGCAGGCCGACCTGGCGGTTGCGCGAGAGGTCCCCGGTGGTGGTGAGAATGAGGTCGCCAAGGCCGGACAATCCCATGAAGGTTTCGAAGTGGCCGCCGAGCCGGACGCCGAGGCGGGTCATTTCGGCCAGCCCGCGGGTGATGAGCGCGGCACGGGCGTTGTGGCCAAGCTGCAGGCCGTCGCAGATGCCGGCAGCAATGGCCATGACGTTTTTCAGCGCGCCGCCGACCTCGACGCCGATGACGTCGTCGTGCGCGTAAATACGCAGGCGATGGCTCGACAGGGTTGCCGCCAGGCGCTGCGCCAGCGCGTTGTCGTGGGAGGCCAGCGTGAGTGCGGTGGGGTAGCCGTGCGCGACCTCCTGGGCAAAGCTGGGGCCGGACAGCACGCCGGTCTGCTTGTGCGTGGGCAGCAGTTCGGCTACGAGTTGATGCGGCAGTTTGCGGCTTCCATGCTCGAAGCCTTTGCACACCCAGACCAGCGGCGGCAATTCAGGGTGGGTGGCGAGCGCAACCAGGGTGGGGCGCAGGCCGCTGCTGGGGACGGCAATGACGACGAGGTCGGCCTCATCGACGACGCGATCGAAATCCGGGTTGAAACGCAGCGTGTCCGGCAGCGGGCAGTCGGGCAGGTAGCGGGTGTTGACGCGCTGGGTGTGCAGGGCGTCGAGCTCGGCCGCGTTGCGCCCCCACAGGGTGACCTCATGGTGGGGCGCCCAGCTGGCCGCCAGTGCGGTGCCCCAGGCGCCTGCGCCGAGCACCGACAGTTTCATCGCCCCCATACCTCATGCATAGGCAGCCAGCCGGCCAGGCCGTCGGCATGCTTGACCGGCAGCCAGCCGTAGGGATCGGCTGCGCCGGTGACCTCGAGCAGGAGGCCGCGTGCGGCGCGAAACGCGACGTCGGCGTCGGCGCGCGGCTGTTGCCGGATGACGCTGGATTCGGCCTTGACCATGACGCTTTTGGCGCCGCCGAGGGCGGATTGCTCGATCCAGGCCAGGCGGCCGCTGTGGTCGCGCACCTTGACCCAGGCCGCGGTATCGACGACGACTTCAAGCGGTAGGCCACTGCCCGCAATGGCGACCTTGCCGGCCGCGGTCGAGGGCGCGTCGTACAGCAGGGCGGCGCGTCCGGTGCTGCGGTATTCCAGCGCGCTGGCGGGGCTCGCCAGCGCGAGCAGCAGGCCGGCCGCGGAGAGCAAACCGGCCATGTGCATATAACGGGTTTGGCACAGTCGCAATTTCAATGCACTCGTCTCAATGCGTTTGCTCGGGGGCAGCCTGTTGTTGCTGCGCCTGCTGTCGCTGCAGGAACAGGGCTTCGAAGTTGACCGGGTTCAGCAACAGCGGCGGGAAGCCGGCGCGGATCACCACGTCGGACACGGTCTCGCGCAGATACGGGAAGACGATGTTGGGGCAGCCGATGCCGAGCACCATCGGAATCTGGTCCTGCGGCACGTTCTGGATACGGAAAATGCCGGCTTGGGTGCATTCGACCAGGAACATGGTCTTGTCGCCGGTCTTGGCGGTGACGGTGACGGTGATGCTGGTGTGGTACAGGTCTTCGCCCAGCGCATGGCTTTCGGTCGACATGTTGACGTCGATCTGCGGCGCCTCGCGTTCCAGGTAAATGGCGGGGGCGTTGGGCACTTCCACCGACAGATCCTTGACGAAGAGTTTTTCGATATTGAATACGGGTTGCTGCGCTTCGCTCATGATGACTCCCTGAATAAGAAAACCGGAGCCTGAGCTCCGGGGGTGGTGCGCATTTTACACGCGCTTATTGAATGCCCTGTGACGCCAGCCAGCGTTTCAACGCGAACGCTTCCATCGCGCCCGAGGTGCGTGCCGCTTCAGCGCCGTGCTTGAACAGGATCAGGCTGGGGATGCCTTTGATGTGGTGGCGCATCGACACCTGCGGGTGGGCTTCGGTGTCGACCTTGGCAAAGCGCACGCGCGTGCCCATCTCGGCCGCCACCTGCTGGAATATCGGCGCCATCATCTTGCAGGGACCGCACCAGTCGGCCCAGAAATCGACCAGCACCGGCAGGCCGGCCCGGGCGATAAAGGGGTCGAAGCTGTCGACGGTGAGGTCAACCGGTTTGCCGGGCAGCAGCAGGGTGCCGCATTTGCCGCACTTGGGGGCGTCCGCCAGGCGGTCGTCCGGCACGCGGTTGACGGCGAGGCAGTGGGGGCAGGCGAGTTCCATCGGGATTCCTTGAGGCGAATGCGCTTCGTTTCAAGATGGGGCGGCGCGCCGGAAAATCAAGCGCGTCATCCCACCGGCGCGCAACGGGAAAATGCTGGGGTCAGGCGCGGTTCAGCAGCGGCACCAGTCCGCCGGCGGCGTCCAGCGCCGAGGTGTCGTCGAAACCGCCGACGTGGGTGTCGCCGATGAACACCTGCGGCACGGTGCGGCGGCCGCCGGAGCGGGCGACCATTTCGTCCTGCTTCGCCGGATCGAGGTCGATGCGGATTTTTTCGATTTCGGTCACGCCGCGGCTTTTGAGCAGACGCTCGGCCGCGACGCAGTAGGGGCACACGGCGGTGCAGTACATCACGACTTTGGCCATGAGAGGGTCCTTATTTCTGGGTGACGGGCAGGTTGGCGCGTTCCCACGCGATGATGCCGCCCGCCTGGTTGTACACGGTCTCGAAACCGGCTTTTTTCAGCATGCCGCAGGCGCGTGCCGAGCGCTGGCCGCTGCGGCAGGTGATCAGGATCGGCTTGGACTTGTATTTGTCGATTTCCTGGAGGCGGGCGGCCAGTTGTCCCAGGGGAATGTGCTTGGCCTTGGGGATGTGGCCGGCGGCGAATTCCTTGTCCTCGCGCACGTCGAGCACCAGCGCGTCATCGTTGAACAGCCGGGTGGCTTTCAGCGTGTCGGCCTGCTCGACGCCGGAAAGTTTGCCGCCGATGAAGGACCAGGCCAGCATGGCGCCCGAAACTACCGCCAGCGCCACCAGCATCCAGTTGTCCTGCAGGAATTGCACGTCCATGGATGCTCCTGCTTAGAGGCCGTAGCCCGGTTTGACGCCGGCCTTTTTCAGCATGATGTCCATTGGGCAGAAACGCGTAATGCCGGACTGGAACAGGTTGAAGCCGACGAAGGCGGTGAACCACAGCCAGGAGATCTGGGTCATGTCGATGCTGCCGGAAAAATGCGCCAGCGCCAGCGACAGCATGATGAAGGAACCGGCAATGATGCGGACAAGGCGTTCAACGGTCATGGGTAAGACTCCTGTTTATTGGGAAGAGAATCTGCGGTAATTGGCCGCGTAATACAGCACCGGAATGACCACCAGCGTGAGCAGGGTGGAAACGAAAATGCCGAAGATCAAGGATACCGCGAGACCGGAGAAAATCGGGTCGTCGAGGATAAAGAAAGCGCCCATCATGGCGGCGGCTCCGGTCAGCACGATCGGCTTGGCGCGGGTGGCGCCGGCCTGAATCACCGCTTCCTGGAAGTCCATCCCCTCAGCGACTTGCTGGTTGATGAAATCGACCAGCAGGATCGAGTTGCGCACGATGATGCCGGCCAGCGCGATCATCCCGATCATCGAGGTGGCGGTGAACTGCGCGCCGAGCAGGGCGTGGCCGGGCATGACGCCGATGAGGGTGAGCGGAATCGGCGCCATGATGACGAGCGGCGTGAGGTAGCTCTTGAACTGCGCCACCACCAGGATGTAGATCAGCATCAGCCCGAAGGCATAGGCCAGGCCCATGTCGCGGAAGGTTTCGTAGGTCACCTGCCATTCGCCGTCCCACTTCAGGCTGAAACCGGCATAGGGATCGGCGGGCTGACGGATGAAATACTCGGACAGCGTGCCGCCCTGTTCGAGCGCCTTGCCCTTGAGCTCGCCGCGCATGCCGAACAGGCCGTACAGCGGAGAATCCAGCGTGCCGCCGGTGTCGCCGACCACGAACACCACGGGCAACAGGTTCTTGTGGTAGATGGTCTTTTCGCGCTCGCTCGGCATCACTTCCACCAGTTCGGACAGCGGCACCAGCTTGCCGCTGCTGCCGCGCACGGTGAGCTTCAGCAGTTCCTCGATCTGGGACTGGCGTTCCGGCGGCAGCGTGATGCGCACCGGGATTTCGTACTTGGCGCCGCTGCCGTGGATGGGGGTGACGTTCTCGCCGGCCAGCCCCATCCGCATCGCCGCAACGACGTCCTTCTGCGCCACGCCCGCAACCGCTGCCTTGTTCTGCAGCACGCGCAGCACGAAGCGCTGGGCGTCGTCCTCCACCGTGTCGTCGATGGCGACAATGCCTTCGGATTTCTCGAAGACGCTGCGCACCTGTTTGGCGACCTGCATCTGCGCGTCGTAATCGGGGCCGTAGATTTCGGCAACGATCGGCGACATCACCGGCGGGCCGGGCGGCACTTCAACCACCTTGACGTCGGCGCCGTGTTTTTTCGCAACTTTCTCGACCAGCGGGCGGATCGCCTGCGCGATCTCGTGGCTCTTGCGGTCGCGTTCATGCTTGTCGACCAGATTGACCTGCAGGTCGCCGACCTCGGCGCCGGAGCGCAGGTAATACTGCCGAACAAGGCCGTTGAAGTTGATCGGCGCGGCCGTTCCCGCATAGGCCTGATAGTCGATGACTTCCGGCACCTGCGCGACGACCATGCCC
>DATMWS010000221.1:0-5261 GCA_035562135.1 Thiobacillus sp.
GATAAAACCCAGCGCGGCGTCAAGCCGGACGACCAAAAGAAAAGCGCGTGAGCATCGAACAACAACTGACGGCGGGAATCGCCGCCCTGGGGCTGGCATTGCCCGAAGGCGCCGAGGCGAAACTGCTGGCCTATCTGGCGCTGCTCGACAAATGGAACCGCGTCTACAACCTGACCGCAGTGCGCGACGCCGAGCGCATGGTGAGCCACCACCTGCTGGATTCGCTGGCGGCGGTGCCGTACTTTCAGGGCGAGGCGGTGCTCGACGTCGGCAGCGGGGGGGGCCTGCCGGGCATTCCGCTGGCGATCGCGCGGCCGGAATTGCGGGTGACGCTGATCGACAGCATCGCCAAGAAGACCGCTTTCCTGCTGCAGGCCAAGGCCGAACTGGGGCTTAACAATTTACATGTGGTCACCGGCCGGGTGGAGGATTTCCGGCCCGAAGCGCGTTTCGATGTCATCACCTCGCGCGCGTTTTCCGACCTCAAGGAATTTGTCACGCTGACCCGTCACCTGCTCAATCCCGCTGGCCGCTGGCTGGCGATGAAGGGGTTGATGCCGCACGAAGAGATCGCCTACTTGCCGGATTGGGTGAAAGTGAGCGCTAACAACGAACTTGCCGTCCCGGGGCTGGAGGCGAGCCGCCATTTGATCGTTCTGGAGCCTGTTGAATGAGCCGAATCCTGGCAATTGCCAATCAAAAAGGCGGCGTCGGCAAGACGACGACGGCGGTGAACCTGGCCGCGTGCCTGGCCGAACTCGGCCAGCGCGTGCTGCTGGCCGACCTCGATCCGCAGGGCAACGCGACCATGGGCGCGGGAATCGAAAAGCGCACCGCGTTGCCGACGGTTTACCAGATCCTGCTCAACCAGGTGAGCGTGCGCGATGCGCGGATGCGCTCCGAGCCGGGCCACTTCGACGTCATCCCGGCCAACCGCGAACTCGCGGGCGCAGAAATCGATCTGGTGAATCTGGAGCAGCGCGACCTGCGGCTGAAGGCGGCGCTGGCGCAGGTGGCCGACGACTACGACTTCATCCTGATGGATTGCCCGCCGACGCTGAATCTTTTGACCGTCAACGCCTTTGCTGCGGCGGGGTCGGTGCTGATTCCGATGCAATGCGAGTACTACGCGCTGGAAGGGCTGACCGATCTGGTCGCCACGATCAAGAAGGTGAAGCAGCGGCTCAATCCGGATATCCGGATCGAGGGCCTGCTGCGTGTGATGTTCGACCCGCGCAGCACGCTGGCGCAGCAGGTGTCGGACCAGATCAAGCAGCATTTCGGCGACAAGGTCTACGACACCGTGATTCCGCGCAACGTGCGGCTGGCCGAGGCACCCAGCCACGGGCTGCCGGTGCTGGCCTACGACCGTCAGTGCCGGGGTGCAAAAGCGTATATGGAACTGGCCGAGGAAATGCTCAAGCGTTCCGGCCTCACAGCCAGGGAGAAAACAGATGGCCAAGCTTAAGGGACTCGGGCGCGGACTTGACGCGCTGCTGGGCGGCGAAGACAACGCCGCGCCACCGCAGGGCGACTTGCGCATGATGAATGTGTCGCATCTGGCGCCCGGCAAATACCAGCCGCGCACCCAGATGGACAGCGAATCGCTGCAGGAGCTGGCCGACTCCATCCGCGCGCAGGGGCTGATGCAGCCGATTCTGGCGCGTGAAGTCGCGGGCGGCTATGAAATTATTGCCGGTGAACGCCGCTGGCGTGCTGCGCAGATGGTGGGGCTCACCGAGGTGCCGGTGCTGGTGCGCGAAGTGGCCGACGACGCGGTGGCGGCGATGACCCTGATCGAAAACATCCAGCGCGAGGACCTCAGCGCCATTGACGAGGCGCATGGCATGCAGCGTCTGATTCACGAATTCGGCATGACGCACGACGCGGTTGCGCAGGCGGTCGGCAAGTCGCGCGCGGCGGTGTCCAACTTGCTGCGGCTGCTCAATCTGTCGCATCCGGTGCAGGACATGCTCACCGCCGGCCTTATTGAAATGGGCCACGCGCGTGCGCTGCTGCCCTTGCATGCGGGTGCGCAGCGCGAGCTGGCGCACGAAATCGAAACCCGCGGCCTGTCGGTGCGAGAAGTCGAGCGCCGGGTGGCGCGGCTGAAGGACGCCGCTGCTGCACCGGCCAAACAGGCTGTCTCGCGTGACGTGATCCGCCTGGAAGAGGCGCTGTCGGAGGCGCTGGGCATGACGGCCCACGTGCAAACCAACAACAAGGGCAGCGGCAAGCTGACACTGCATTTCGCCAGCGCGGACGAGCTGCAGGGCTTGCTGCAGCGCCTGGGCATCCAGCTGTAAGGCGGGGCGCCGCCCTGGCGGGCAGGCTATTAATGGCTATACAACATCACTACGTAGTGAAATTCATCATCAAGCTGCTTGATGATTGCATAGACCCCACTGATTCTAGTATCATCGCCGGCTAATGTTTACCGGCACCCTTACCAGCATGCGGCGGGTGGCCCTGGCGCAAGCGGGACTCGCACCGATCGCCGCGCTGATAGGCGGGATGGTTGCCGGGGTCGAGGCGGGACTGGCGGTGCTGTACGGCACGCTGGTGGCGCTGGCGGTCAGCGCAGTGCTGGTCTGGCGCGAGCGGCAATCGATGCAACACCCCGAGTGGGATCAGCACCGTTTGTTCAAGTTGTTCATCCGTGCGGGGATTGAGCGGCTGCTGCTGCTGCTGGCGTTGCTGCTGGTGGGCCTTGGGGTGCTGAATCTGGCGCCCTTGCCGTTGCTGCTGGGTCTGCTGCTGGCCCAGCTTGGCTGGCTCGCCGCAGCGACAGGCCGCTAAGTAAAATAAGCTGTTTGTCCAACAGGTTTTGCCGAGGTTGGTTTTGAATGGGGGCGCACCGCGCGTCCATCCAAAACCCACTTATTGAATTTGATCACTATGGCTTCGGAATACCATTCCTCAGGCGAGTACATCAAGCACCACCTGCAAAACCTCACCTATGGTCAGCATGTCGATGGCAGCTGGGGCTTTGCCCACGGTGCCGAAGAAGCCAAGGCCATGGGTTTCTGGGCAATCAACGTCGACAGCATGCTGTTCTCGATCGGCCTCGGCGTCCTGTTCCTGTTCCTGTTCCGCATGGCGGCCAAGAAGGCCACCGTCGGCGTGCCGACCGGTTTGCAGAATTTTGTCGAGTGGGTCATCGAGTTCATCGATACCTCCGTGCGCGGCTCCTTCTCCCATCAGAATGCGCTGGTCGCCCCGCTGGCGCTGACCGTGTTCATGTGGGTGTTCCTGATGAACCTGATGGACCTCATCCCGGTTGACTGGCTGCCCTATGCCGCGTCGATGGCCGGCGTGCCGTATCTCAAAGTGGTGCCGTCGACCGACCCCAACGTGACCTTCGGCATGTCGCTGTCGATCTTCTTCCTGGTGCTGTACTACAGCGTCAAGATGAAGGGCGCGGGCGGCTTCTTCTCCGAACTGGCGTTCCAGCCCTTCCCCAAGTTCCTGTTCCCGGTCAACCTGCTACTCGAAGGCGTGGGCCTGATCGCCAAGCCGATTTCGCTCGCCCTGCGTCTGTTCGGCAACATGTACGCCGGCGAAATGATCTTCATCCTGATTGCGCTGATGTTCGGCGGCAGCTGGATTCTGGCCCTGTTCGGCGGTGCGCTGCAGTGGGCGTGGGCGGTGTTCCACATCCTCATCATCACGCTGCAGGCCTTTATCTTCATGACGCTGACCATTGTGTATCTGGACATGGCGCATGCCGAGCATCACTGATTCCAGCTGTATTGATTAATGGGTTTCTTGTTTTCAACTTTGATTTTTACTTTTAGGAGCAACAAATGGAAATGACTCAAGCCGTGCTGTTTATCGCTGGTGCCCTGATGATGGGTCTGGGCGCACTCGGTGCAGCCGTCGGTATCGGCATCCTCGGTGGCCGCTTCCTCGAAGGCGCTGCCCGTCAGCCCGAACTGATCCCCATGCTGCGCACCCAGTTCTTCATCGTCATGGGTCTGGTTGACGCCGTGCCGATGATCGCTGTCGGTCTGGCCATGTACGTTCTGTTCGCCGTTGCCGGTTAATTCGCGGGTTGATACGGAACTTGTCTAACCCCCGTCATTAATAAAAGGTGCGGATATGAATTTCAACGCAACTTTGATCGGCCAGTCCATCACGTTCATCTTCTTCGTGTGGTTCTGCATGAAGTTCGTGTGGCCGCCGATCATGAACGCGCTCGAAACGCGCAAGAAGCAGATCGCCGCCGGCCTGGCCGCCGGCGACCGTGGCAAGCACGAACTGGAGCTGGCTGCCAAAAAGGCCGCTGACAACCTGCGTGAAGCCAAGGTCCAGGCTGCCGAGGTGATTGCCCAGGCTGAAAAGCGCGCGGCGCAAGTCATCGAGGAAGCAAAAACGGCGGCCAAGGAAGAAGGCGACCGTCAGCTCGCCGCTGCCCAGGCCAATATCGCACAGGAAGCCAACCGTGCGCGCGAAGGCCTGCGTGAACAGGTGGCTGCGCTTGCCGTGGCCGGTGCGGAAAAAATCCTGCGCCGCGAAGTCAACGCGCAAACGCACGCTGACCTGCTGGGCCAGCTGAAAGCCGAGCTGTAAATCATGAGCGAACTGTCTACCCTGGCACGTCCCTACGCCGAAGCGGTATTCCGCATGGCGCAGGGCGAAAACGACCTGGCAGGCTGGTCGTTACGCGTGCAATCGCTGGCGCTCATCGTCTCGGATGCCCAGGTGGCGCGTCTGATCGCCGACCCTGCGGTGGCGGTCGATCGCGTGGCCAGCCTCGTCATCGAGGTGGCCGGTAGCGATCTCGGCGAACGCGGCGGCAACTTCGTCAAGGTGCTGGCCGAAAACGACCGCCTGTCGCTGCTGCCGGAAATCAGCGTGCAGTTCGAAACGCTGAAGGCGAACGCCGAAGGCACGCTCGAAGCCACCATCACCAGTGCACAAGAACTGTCGCAAGCGCAGATCGACGATCTGGTCGCAGGGCTCAAGGCCAAGTTCAGCCGCGCGGTGAACGTGCAGGTGGCGGTCGATCCCGAGCTGATCGGCGGCGCAGTCATTGCCATCGGCGACCAGGTGATAGACGGCTCGGTGAAAGGGCGGCTGCAGCGCATGTCCTTCGCGCTTCAGGCTTAAGGCGCGGTCAGGCTCATCCAACTCATATTTATCGGAACCTCACGGTTCGGAGAACACAAATGCAATTGAATCCAAGCGAAATCAGCGAACTGATTAAAGCCAAGATCGAAAACTTCGGTGCATCGAGCGAACTGCGCACCCAGGGCACG
>DATMWS010000222.1:0-8382 GCA_035562135.1 Thiobacillus sp.
GGCGATCGCCATCGTGCTGTTTGTTGCCCTGTGGCTGGTGACGCTGCCGCTGTGGCTGATCGGCGTCGGGGTGATCGTGCCCTTCATTGCCGCCGCCTGGCTGAACCAGCGCCTGTTCCGTTACGACGCCATCGCCGAACACGCCAGCGCCGACGAAATGGCGGCGCTGTTCAAAAACGAGCGCAGCGGCTGGTGGGGATTGGGCGTGCTAACCGGGCTGCTGCAGTTTGTCCCCTTGCTCAACCTGCTGGGTCCGGTTTTCGCTGCGTTGGCGTTCATTCACTACGGCCTCGCGCGTCTCGCGCAGCAACGTTCAGCCTAATCGCCCGAGGCAAAACGCCGTCTGAAGCCTTCGTCGAAATTGATTTCGTGGGCAGTCATCGCACCGATCACGCACTGCTCCAGGCTGGGCGGCATCACCAGCCGTCCGGCGGCATTCACCAGCCGACCGGCCATGATTTCAGCCTCACGGCGCGGCACGGATTGCGGCAATTCTGGCTCGGCATAGCCTCGCGGATAAATCGGCCTGCCATCGGCATCGTATTTGTCTGTCGCCCCCAGTGTATGCAATAGCTCGTGCGCAATCACGATATTGTTCTGCCGCGTCTGCCGGGAATCGGCAAAGGCATGCACCACGCCAATCAGCCCTTTCTGCAAGCCCAGAGAATGCTCCAGCGCGATACCGTCCTGCGGCGCGTGATACAGCACGAACAGCTTGACCTTGCCCAGTTGTGGCAACCACTCGCCTGACTGCTGATATACCCACCAGCGCAGCTGCAGACTCCACAAAATGGTTTTCAGTACATTGCCACCGCGCGGCGGCGCCGGTGGTTTCTGCTTCAGCTCCTGCAGCAGGGTGACCTGCATCACCGGCGACTGCTTTGCACCATAACGCGCGGTTTCGCGTTCCAGGAAAGCATTGATGTCAGCAAAATCGCCCACCTGCAGCGCACGGATCGTCTCGCTCGCCTCGTGCGAGCCGTCGCCGTTGATCGGAATCACCGCCACATCCAGCGGCGCCCTCCCGCCGCGCACCATGGACTGCTCGAGCCAGGTCAGGCCTGCCGCCGCAGCCAGCACACCCAGCAGCAGCAGAATACGAAGTCGGCGAAAAGTCACGATGGCGTGGGCAGAGTCAGAGACCCATTCTTAACGGCCAGGCCTCACCCGGCTTGAACCCGCTTCACGGTGTGACGGCTGCCGGTACGGGCTCGGCTGCCGGTTTTTTGCCCGCTCCCAGACTCATCTTGCTGCCCACCAGTTTGTCCTTGGCGGCCTGCCTGGCGGGCGCGGCGACATCGACGCGGCTATCGTTGAAGCCCAGTTTGACGAGGCCATCGCGCATGGCCTGGCCGCGCGCCTCGGCGAGTTTGACGAGGGCGTCGTCGTCGATTTTCGTCTGCTGGGTCAGCCGCTCCAGCAGTTCGGCGTGGAACGCGGAGGCGGGGCCGGTGTCGCGGGTCTTGAAGCGGCGGCCGAGGCGCTCGATCAATTCACTTTCAATCACACGCGCGACACCGCCCGCATCCTTGTCCTTGAAGCTGGCGCGCAGCTTCCGGTATTCGTCCTTGCTGACGCGCTCGGCGTAGCGGTCTTCGAGCCAGGTCTGGATTGTGGAGTGGTTGACGTCCACCGGGCCGGGCGCTTCGCCGGGAGCGAGCTTGATGCCGGCAACGGCGGCGGCTTCGCGGCGCATGGCGAGCTCCTGCAGGGCGCGCCGGTCGGCATCGGGGTCGTAGCCCGGCTCCAGGGTCAGGGTCAGCGCGGGCCGCTTGGCCAAGGCCTCGGCCAGGGTTTTGAGTTTTTCCTGTTCGGGCGGCAAAAGCGCGCTGCTGCCGGGATCGAAGTCGATCGCTTCGAGCTTTTCCGAACTTATGCCAAGCAGCTTGCCTAGCGCGCGGAAGGGCGCGGTCACCAGCCTGGTCAGCACGTTGACGATGGCTTTCCAGATAATTTTTCCGTAGCTGAATTTCGGGTCGTCGAGGCTGCCCGAGACGGGCAGATCGAGGTCGATGATGCCGTTGCTGTCTTCCAGCAGGGCGATGGCGAGATCGAGCGGCAGCTTGATCGCGTCGGGGCTGTCGACCCGCTCGCCAAGCTTGAGCTTGTTGATCACGAACTTGTTGTCGCCCTCAAGCTGGCGCTGCTTGACCTTGTATTCGAGGTCGACCGAAAGCTTGCCGGAATCGATCTTGCGCCCGGCGAACTTGCCCGAATACGGCGTCAGGCTGGTCATTTCCAGGTTGCGGAAAGTCAGCTTCAGGTCGGTGAAATCGGTCGCCCGGAACGGCTGGATCGAGCCGCGCACACGCGCCGAACCGAAATCGTCGACCTTGCCGTCGAGTTCCACCAGCGCCATCGTCGCGGGGTCGGTGGAAAGCCCGGTGACTACACCGTTGAGGTCATGCATGCGCGTGCCGAACTGCGGCGTCAGCGAGAGGTCGGCGAATTCCGCATTCGCACCGACGATGCGCAGGCGTTCGATGGCCAGCGGGAACGCGACGGGTTGAGTGGCGACTTTAGGCTTTGCTGCGTCTTCGGCGGCCGGCTTGCCCGACGCAGGGCTCCGCAGGATGCGCTGCAGGTTGATCGACTTGTCCTCGAATATGATGACCTTGCCGAAGGGGTTCAGCGCCACCAGTTCGTTCATGTGCAGGCGATTCGGGCCGAGCTTCACTTCCAGGCTATCGGATGACAACTTCTTCCAGCTGAGGAAAGCCTCCTCGGTTTTTTCTTCGGTGATGGCCAGATCGTCCACCGTGAAGCCGCCGTCATACTCCAGCGTCATCCCCAACTTTGCCTGCGCAAACGCCAGCTTGCCGCGGGTCGACGCCGTACCCGAATGCAGGTTGAGCCGGGCGAACAGGTTGACGTAGGGCGCAAACGGCTGCAACGACAGCCCCGCCAGCTTGAGGTCGAGCCTGCCCGACGCCTTGCCCGGGATGACCGTGCCGCTGGCATCGAAACGGCCGCCCTGTTTGAGCGCAAAACCGGCTTCCAGCGGCACGGCTTTGTTCATGTCCAGGCTGAGGTCTTTCAGGGTGACAAAGCCCCTGGCGACATCGAGCCTGACCGGCATATTGGGCGACTGGTCGACGATGCCGATTTCGACGCCGTCGAGGCTGAGGCGCGCGAGTTGGACGTCTAACGGCGCCGCCGTTTCTGCCTTGGCAGGGACGGCGGCCGGCGCACCGGGCGCCTTTCTCAGGATGTCGACCCAGTTGAGGGCTTTTTGCTGGTCCAACGCCACGCTGGTTTTTGCGCCGCTCAGCTCCACAGCATCGATGACGAGCCGCTTTTCCGCCAGCTTCATCCCTGCGTTGACCAGCGTCGCGCGCTGCAACTCCGCCACCGACTGCGACCCGGACAGCACCCGGATCGGCCCCAGCGCGGCGTTCACCGGGCCGACTTCGATGGCGGTCGTGGTGCCCACTTCGCCTGTCAGCGCCGCGGTCACGCCGAAGCCCTCGGCCGTGACGCCAAGCGGCGTGGCAAAGCCCCGGTCGGTGAAACGCACCGCCCAGTCGGCCAGCCTGATTTCACGCACGCCGATTTTCCACGGGGCGATTGGCGCGGCAGATTCAGGCGCCACCGGTCTGGTCACGGCCGGGCTCTCAGCCGCGGCGCCATCCTCTACCAAAAACAGCGTTAGCCAGTCCAGTCTGCCATTGACGTCGCGCGTTGCCGCGAGCTTGCCGCCGACGAGGCTCACGCCGGCTACGTCGACCTGACGTTTGGCAAGATCCAGATTGGCATTGTTGACGCGCGCCTCGGCAAGTTCCAGCACCGGCGCATACGATTCCGCATGCGCTTCAGCGCGTAGCGGATCGGAGTCCTTTAGGGCGCCGCCGCGCGGCGCCAGCGTAAGGTTCTGCACGATCAGGTTGGCGCCGTTGATCTGCAGCCAGGGCACGTCCTCGCCCGTCTTGTCGCGCACCATGGCAAAGCGGTAGCGCAGCCCGGCGGCAAGCGTGCCGGATGGCAGCTCGAAATTGCGCGGGCTTTTGATCGCGCGCAACAGTTTGGTCAGTCGCACGCCCTCCAGCCCGAGTTCGCCGCTCGACGCAACGGGATTCAGCCCGACGTCGCCCTTCCATTTGAGCGTGCCGCCCTGCTCCGGCAGCCTGGCAGCAATCAGATAATCGCCGCGGTCCTCGGGCAGGGTGGACAAACCATCGAGCTCGATACCGAGCGGTTCCAGCACGACCGTGAACGGCTTGCCCGGACGATTGGCGTCAGCGTAGGTGAAGTGACCGTTGTCGATTTTGATGTGGTCGATCAGCAGCCGCGCGACGGTGTCGGAGGGCGGCTCCTTGTCCTCCTTGAGCCTGGCGATCAGCGCCGCCCAGTTGAGCTTGCCGCCGCGCCGCACCTCGACGGTGGCGTGCGGCTGATCGAGTTGTATATCCCGAATGCGCCAGGCCCAGCGGAACAATCCGATGGTGTCGAGGTTGACGTAGAGCCGGTCAAGGCTGGCGAGCGGCGCGCCATTCATCTCGGCCAGCTTGAGGGTGTCCACGGTGGCTTCGAGCGTAAGGGGATTAAAACTGACCCGCTGCGCGCTCAGCTGGCTGGCGAGCTTGGCCTCCCCCACCCAGGGCAGCAGTTTCTGCGCCAGCGGGTTGACCAGAAAAAACCCGAAGACCAGATAGAGGCCAAACAGCCCGGCGACAATCAGGAACGGCAGGCTCAAGGCAATTTTGACAATGCGGCCCCACATGCTGCCTCCCCTGGTTTATTTTGCTTGCATGGCCTCGCGTATCACCCGGAAGATTTCACGGAAGGCTTTCGGCGGCTTGTTGCGCGCCGCTTCGTCGCGCGCATTGCGGATGACTTGCCGCAGATGGGTGGCGTCGGTGTCGGGGTAATTGTTGAGGAAAAGTGTCAGCGCCTCGTTGTCGGCGATGAGCTTGTCGCGCCATTTCTCGGCCTGGTGCAGCTTGGCGGTTTCCGCTGCGGAGACGCCGTTGAAGGCGTCGATCTGCGCCTGGATCGGCGCCGGGTCGACTGCCCGCATCAGCTTGCCGATGTATTGCTTCTGGCGCCGCAGCGCGCCATTCTGGGTAATCTTGCGGCAGGCGGCCACCGCCTCGCGCAGCGCTTCCGGCAACTCGATGCGCTTGAATTGCGCGTCGGGCAGCTCGACCAGCAGCGCGCCCAGATCCTGCAAGGCTTCTACATCGCGCTTCTTCTGGCTCTTGCTGGGGCCGTCATAGACGTCATCGGGGTTAAATTCCAACTCTGCATCGGGGTCAATCAGGCGCACGGCGGGTCTTTCGGTTACTGTTATTATCGTCATTGTAGTTTCTGTCATGCAAAACGTGCTGCCCCGAAAAGTATTGCGCCCCTAATTCCTTTTGTAAGCCGACATGTCCCGCTCCCAATTCAGCTATACCCGCGACCAGCTCATTGCCCTCTCCCGGATCGTCATCGAGCACGCCGCCCGACAGGGGGCCACTGCAGCCGACACCGAAATCTCCGAAGGCGTCGGCCAGAACGTCAGCGTGCGCCGGGGCGAAATCGAAACCATCGAATACAACAAGGACAAGGGCGCCGGCGTCACCGTCTACATCGGCCAGCGGCGCGGCCATGCCTCGACCTCGGACCTGTCGGAAGCGGCGCTTAAAAGTGCGGTGGAGAAGGCGCTGACCATCGCGCGCTACACCGCCGAGGACGATGCTGCCGGCCTGCCCGACGCCGACAGGCTGGCGAAGGACGTGCCCGACCTCGACCTCTACCACCCGTGGACGCTCACCGTCGAAGAGGCAGCCGAGCGCGCACGCGCCTGCGAAGCGGCGGCGCTGGCGGTCGACAAGCGGCTGACCAACTCCGAAGGCGCGGGCGTCAGCCTCCACACCTCGCAATTCATCTATGCCAACAGCCTCGGCTTCTGCAACGGCTACGCGGGTTCGCGCCACGGCATGTCGGTCGCGGTGATCGGCGAGGACAAGGGCGGGATGCAGCGCGACTACTGGTACACCAGCGCACGCAATGCAAACAATCTGGACTCCGCCGAAACTGTGGGCCGCATCGCCGGCACCCGCACGGTGCGCCGGCTCAACGGCCGCAAGCTCGACACCCGCACCTGCCCGGTGCTGTTCGAGGCGCCGATCGCCACCGGCCTGATCGGCAACTTCGTCGCCGCAGTGTCGGGCGGCAGCCTCTACCGCAAGTCGTCCTTCCTGCTCGACAGCCTGGGGCAGCAGGTGTTCGCCCCGCTGGTGACCATCCGCGAACTGCCCTTCATCCCGGGTGGCCTCGGCAGCGCGCCGTTCGACAGCGAGGGCGTCGCCTGCCTCGAACGCGACGTTGTGAAGGACGGCGTGCTGCAGGGCTATTTCCTGTCGACCTATTCGGCGAAGAAACTCGGCATGAAGACGACCGGCAACGCCGGCGGCAGCCACAATCTCCTTGTCACGCCCGGCGAGCACGACCTCGACGGCCTGTTGAAGCAAATGGGCACCGGGCTGCTGGTCACCGAACTGCTCGGCCACGGCGCCAACATGGTCACCGGCGACTACTCGCGCGGCGCCGCCGGCTTCTGGGTGGAAAACGGCGAGATCCAGTACCCGGTCGAGGAAGTCACCATCGCCGGCAACCTGGCCGAGATGTTCAAGGGCATCGTCGCCATCGGCCGTGACATCGAGCGGCGCGGCTCCAAGCAGGTCGGCTCCATTCTGATCGACCACATGACGGTGGCTGGCAACTGATATGCAAAGAGCGCAACGCTACTTCATTGCGCTCTTTGCCGTTTTCCTGCTCGTCGCGTGCGACCGCGCGCCGACGCTGCCCAAGCTCAATTCGCACGACGTCATCGTCGCCTTCGGCGACAGCCTCACCCACGGCACCGGCGCAGCCAGCGACACCGCCTACCCCGCGGTGCTGGCCACGCTCACCGGGCACACGGTGATCAATGCCGGCGTGCCCGGCGACACCACGGCCTCGGCCCTGCAGCGCCTGCCCGCGGTACTGGCCGAGCACCAGCCGCGCCTGGTGCTGCTGTGCCTGGGCGGCAACGACATGCTGCGAAAACACTCCGCAGCCGCCACCGAAAACAACCTGCGCCTGCTGGTGCAGACCATCCGCGCCAGCGGCGCCGACGTCGTGCTGATCGGCGTACCCGAACCGAGGCTGTTCGGCGGTGCGCCGGATTTCTATGGCCGGGTCGCCGAAGAGATGCAGCTGCCGCTGGAGCAGGACATTTTCAACGACGTGCTGAAGGACAACCGCCTCAAGTCCGACCCCATCCACGCCAACGCCGCCGGCTATCGCGTGGTCGCTGAGCGGCTGGACGAGTTCCTGCGCAAGGTGGGGGCGCTGTGAATCAAAAAACCTTATCCGCGAAGGGCGCGAAGTGACGCGAAGAAAACCCAGAAGATTAATGATCCTGGTATTTTTTACTTCGCGTTCCTTCGCGCCCTTCGCGGATAAAAAAGGTTTTCCGGCATGAAAACCCTGCTCGCATTCGCCCGCCTGATCGACGCGCTGACCGAGCGCATCGGCCGCGTCGTCATCTGGCTGGTGCTGGTCGCCACCCTGATTTCGGCAGGCAACGCGCTGGCGCGCTATGCGCTGGGCGCAAGCTCCAACGCCTGGCTGGAAATCCAGTGGTACCTGTTCGGCGCGATGTTCCTGCTGGCGGCGGGCTATACGCTCAAGCACAACGGCCACGTGCGCATCGACATCTTCTACAACCGCCTGAGCGCGCGCGGGCAGGCGTGGATCGATCTCATCGGTGGCCTGCTGTTCCTGCTGCCGATGGCGGTGCTGCTGACCTGGCTGGCGTGGCCGATGTTCCATGAGGCCTGGGTCACCCAGGAGCACTCGCCCGACGCCGGCGGCCTGCTGCGCTGGCCGGTGAAGCTGCTGCTGCCGCTGGGGTTCGGCCTGCTCGCCCTGCAGGGCGTGGCCGAGGTCATCAAGCGGATCGGCGTGCTCGGCGGTCATCTGGTGCTGCCGCGCGAAACGCCGGAAGAGGAAGTCTGATGGAAGCCGCGTCATTGGAATTTCTGGCGCCGCTGATGTTTCTCGGGCTGGTGGTCTTCCTGCTGCTGGGCTATCCGGTGGCGTTCGCGCTCGCCGCCAACGGCCTGCTGTTCGCCGGTATCGGCATCGCCGCAGGACTGTTCGACCTCTCGCTGCTGCACGCGCTGCCCGAACGCGTCTACGGCATCGTCGCCAACCCGACGCTGCTGGCGATTCCCTTCTTCGCCTTCATGGGGCTGATCCTCGAACGCTCCGGCATGGCCGAGGACCTGCTCGAAACCATCGGCCAGCTGTTCGGCTCATTAAGAGGCGGCCTGGCCTATGCGGTGATCCTGGTCGGCGGCCTGCTGGCCGCGACCACCGGCGTGGTCGCGGCCACCGTGATCGCCATGGGGC
>DATMWS010000223.1:0-2136 GCA_035562135.1 Thiobacillus sp.
TATAAGGTCTTCCCGCTGCGAATCACGCCCACCGCGATGCCTTCGATGACCAGCTCCTGGCGCCTGAGGTCGACGACGATCGGCTCGAAGTCGGGGTTTTCCGGCAGGAGCTGCACGGTGTGGCCGCGCTGCTGGAAGCGCTTGACCGTGACCTCGTCGCCGATCCGCGCCACCACCACCTGCCCGGCCTTGGCCTCGGCGCTGCGATGCACCGCGAGCAGGTCGCCGTCGAGGATGCCGGCGTCCTTCATGCTCATGCCGTGCACCTTGAGCAGGTAGTCCGCGCGCGGCGAAAACATCGCGGCGTCGAGCTGGTAGTGCCGCTCGATGTTTTCCTGCGCGAGGATCGGGCTGCCGCTGGTGGGCCGGGTGGCCGCCGGCAGCCCGCCGCCACCCTTCAAGCGGATGCCGCGCGAAGTACCCGGCACCAGATCCAGCACGCCCTTTTTCGCCAGCACCTTGAGATGCTGCTCGGCGGCGTTGGGCGAACTGAATCCGAAGTGCTGCGCAATCTCCACGCGCGTCGGCGGCAGGCCGGTGGTTTCGATCCACTCGCGGATCAGATTCAGAATTTCTTCCTGGCGGCGGGTCAGGTCTCGCATGGGGCTTCCTCCAAATACTGTATGCATGTACAGTGTATGCAAATACAGTATAAATACCGAATCCGAAAAACGCCACTGCGCAATGGCATCCCGCCCGCGCAGGCACAGGAGAATCCCCATGATGAAACTCGGAAAGATCAGCCCCTTCGCCTACAGCCGCATGAAGCAGCGTGGGATTTCCATCGACGCCCTCAACGATCTGCTCGCCCGCGGCCAGGTGGAAAGGCAGTTCGACGGCGCGCGTGTGGTGTACCTGGACAGTCCCGCCCCCGGCCCGACCTGGACCAGCCGTCCGCAACCCAGGCTGTATGCGGTGGTGGATGCGGCAGGCGAAGTGCTGACTGTGGAGAGGCGGGTGCGGTTGCGGGCATGAGCAGATCGCCAGATGAAGCGGGACATGGCCAATCCGCCGGCACAGTGCTATATTCTGGCCAGACTAGCCAGAATAAGCAGGAGCTCATCATGCACAGCGAATGGCAATTGCAGGAAGCGAAGAACAACCTGAGCCAGCTCATCAAGGACGCCACAAGCGGCGACGCCCAGGTCGTCACCGTGCACGGCAAGCCGACGGCCGTGGTGGTGTCGGCGGAAGCCTACGCAAAGCTCACCCGCCCGCGCAGGGGCAAGCTCTCCGCCGCGCTGTTGCAGCCCGACCTCGCAGGCGAGGACCTGGACTTCACCCGCAGCCCGGACACCGGTCGCAACGTCGAGCTATGAGCTGGCTGCTGGACACCTGCGTCCTCTCCGAATACCTCAGGAAATCGCCCGCGCCACAGGTCATCGCCTGGCTGGACGAGCAGGACGAAACCAGCCTCCACCTCAGCGTCGTCACCCTGGGCGAGATCGAGAAGGGCATCCTCAAGCTGCGCGCCACCGACCCCCGCCGCAGCCAGAAGCTCACCGCCTGGCTGGGCAAGGTGGAACAGCGCTTCGCCGGCCGCATCCTGCCCCTCGACACCGCTGCCCTGCACGGCTGGGCGCAACTCGCCGCCCAGTCCGAACTCGCCGGGCGCCCCCTGCCGGTGATGGATGGCCTGATCATGGCCACCGCCCAGTGCCACGGCCTCACCGTGGTCACGCGTAATGTGCAGGATTTCGGCCTGCTCCCGCAGGTGTTCAATCCCTGGGCCCTCTAAGCCGCGCATCGATATTCCCCTAGGGAGGCGCTGATTAATTCAACTTGGTCATTGCGAGCGAAGCGAAGCAATCCAGAATGCCAGCAATAGCAACGGACTCTGGATCGCCACGTCACTTCGTTCCTCGCGATGACCGAATAAATCAGCGCTTCCCTAGCTTGTTATTCCGGGTGGAGGGACCAGCCCCCGCTTGTTGACCCCATCCTGTCCACCCGGATTTGATGCGCAGGCAGGTACTATTACGCCTCTGCCTCGCAGCGAGCCCGCGCACCCGCCCCAGCGCCGATGAACCGACCGCACATTGAACGCCGCCCACGCTTTCCGGAGACCCCGGACGCCCATCCCTTGAATGCCCCCGCCACCCCGGCCCTACAGGATTGCATCGCACGCTATCAGTC
>DATMWS010000224.1:0-6028 GCA_035562135.1 Thiobacillus sp.
AGGAAGGCCAGCGAGCCCGCGGCGGCATACAGCGAATGCGACAGCGAAATGATGACGATGATCGTGTTGGAAATGAGGTTGCCCAGCACCGGCAGCAGGCCGACGACAAAGGTGACCAGCACCATGGTCTTGACGAAGGGCAGATGCACGCCGAATGCGGGCAGGATCAGCATGAGATAAATCCAGGTCAGCAGGGCGTTGAGTGCGGAGATCCGAACCTGCGCGAACACCACGCGGCGGAATGCTTCGGCGAACCGGTGGACGCGTTCGCACAGGGCTTGCGCGAGCGGCGCCAGGGTTTGATGCGGCGTGGCCTCGCGCAGCGCGATGAAGCTGCCGATGATGAAGCCAAGCAGGATCATCAGCAGCACGCGGCCGGCATTGCCGCCCAGTTTGCGCAGATCCTGCGCATGGACGCGCAGCCATTCGACCAGGCCGGCGCGGATCACCGATTCGTCGCCCTGCGGCAGCCATTCGCCGGCCCACGGCGGCAGCAGTTCGCGTGAATTTTCGATCACCTCGGCCATCTTGCTGAGCAGGCCGGTGAGACCGCCTTCGGTGCGCAGATACAGGATGGCGCCCGTGGTGACACCGCCCAGCGCACCCAGCACGACCAGCGTGATGAGCGACACCACCAGCACCTTGGACCAGGTATGGCCGAGCTTGCCGATGACGAAGCGCGGCGCCAGCAGATGCACCAGTTGCACCACCAGCAGGCCGGCCAGCAAGGCCGGCAGCAGTCGCAGAAACATGACGAGCAACAAACCCGTCGCCATCATCAGCCAGGCGGCAATCTGGTAGCGGGTCACTGACGTAAGCGAATCATTCATGGGCGCCACGATGCCAAGAAAGCCCCTCTACAGCAAGCGTTTGCGATTGCGTCATCTAAATTTCAGCCGCCTGCCTGGTATCCCAGTGCGGCACCGGTCTGCGCGGCGGCTTTTTTCAGAGCTTCGGCCCAGCCCGGCTTGTGGCGGTCGGCCGGCGCCGAGATCGACAGGCCGGCGACCAGCTTGCCCTCGGCGTCGCGGATCGGCGCGCCGATGCACGCCACCCCGAGCTCGGCTTCCTCGCGATCGAAGGCCAGCTGCTCGCGGCGGATCACGTCCAATTCGGCGCGCAGCGGGTCCAGCGTGGTGAGCGTGTTCGAGGTGTAGGCGGGCAGGCCAGTGCGCTCGGCGTAGCCCATCACCCCGCTGGCACTGTCCTCGGCGAGAAAAATCTTGCCGACCGCAGTGACGTGCAGCGGCGCATGCGCACCGACCACCTGCACCACCTGGATCATCGTCTGCCCGCCGGTCACCCGCTCGACGTAGACCGCTTCGTCGCCGCGCCGCACGATCAGGTTGACCGTTTCGCCGGTCAGCTCGGCAAGCTGCTGCATGAAAGGCATCGCCACTTGTCTAATATTGAGGCGAGAGCGCAAGCGATTGCCCACTTCCAGCCAGCGCACGCCCAGATCGTATTCGCCGGCGCCGGTCTTCTCGACCAGGCCGTGCGCGATGAGCGCCCCGAGGATGCGGTGGGCGCTGGCGGTGTGCAGACCGGCATCATTGGCCAGACGGGTCAGACTGAGCGGGCCGGGAGCCCGGGAAAGGACGCCGACCAGCGCCATGGCGCGGTCGAGAACTTGAATGGAAGAGCTTGTGTTTTTCATAGTGTGAAAATTTATCACGCATTGTGAAAATATGGGCTATTTCTGCTTCAATACGATCACAGTTTCACATCATGTGAAACATTTTCATATCGTGAAAGGAATCGCCATGAGCGCAGTGATGCAGTCCACCCCCGAGGCCTTCCCCGCCTTCTGCGAGGGCATCCAGTATTTCGCCGACAGCTTTCCGGAAATCGACCGTCTGGGCGCGGCGCCGCTCTTGGCCCCCAACCAGCCCGCGCTGCCGGACGCGACCAGCGAGGCAGCCGTCTACCAGACCCTGCTGGCCGCCGACGCGCTGCGCTATCTGACCCTGCAGGTTACCGGCAGCAAGTCGTCCGGCCACCCGGGCGGCTTCGCCTCCAGCGCCGACGCCGTGGCCGCGCTGCACCTGCTGGGCCACCGCAACATGGTGACCGAGGTCGGCCACCACGCGCCCGGCTTCTACTCGGCGATGTTCCTCGACACCTCGCTCGAAGACATGGGCATCCACACGGTTTCCGACATGCGCGCGCGCTTCCGCGAGCGCCACGGCCTCCTGGGCCACCTGTCGGGCGCCATTCCCGGCCTCCTGGCGCCCGCAGGTCCACTGGGCCAGGGCCAGCATTTCGCGATGGCTGGCGCCTACCTGTATCGCGACAAGCTGTTCCCCGTCACCATCGGCGACGGCGGCCTCGGCGAGCCCTACATCATGAGCGCGTTCCAGCATTTCGCCACCGCCTATCCGGACATCACCAACTACCTGCCGGTGCTGGTGTGGAACGGCTATTCGCAGGAGCACCACAGCATGGTGTCCTTGTGGGACAACACGCGCATGACCGACTACTGGCGCGCGCATGGCTTCGAGGACGTGTACCTGATCGATGCCCGCGACTACGCCGACACGCCCGACGCGCCGGTGTACACGGACAGCACGACCTTCGGCTTCGCCGCGCGCATGGCCTTCACCGGCGCCATCCTGAAGGCCGCCGACGCCGCAGCAAAGAGCGCGCTGTCCGGCCGCCGCGCCTGCCTCATCGTCAAGCAGCTGAAGGGCGCGGGCGTGCACGCCACCGGCGCCAAGTCGCACAACCTCTACGCGCACCACACGCTCGACTCCGACGACGTGAAGCCGGGCTGCAGCGCCGCGCGCTGCCGATCAAGGCGTGGACGATCACCCGCGAGAACTTCCGCCACGCCGGCGGCGGCCCGGCCGCGCGCATCGCAGTGACCGAAACCACGCGCGAACTGCCCAGCCTCGCCGGCCTGCCGCTCACCGAATTCGCCGTCGGCGAAAACCACGTTCCCACCACCGCCTTCGGCCACGTGGTCGGCGAAGTGGGCAAGCGCGACCCGCTTTTCGTCGTCACCAACGCCGACGGCAACGAGGCCTCGGGCATGGCCAACATCAACAAGGCGCTGACGATCCGCCACCCGACCGCCGACGACCTGTATTTCCAGGGCCCCTCCGGCCAGGTCTACGAGCCGCTCAACGAGGACGCCTGCGCCGGCCTCGCGGTGGGGGTCGCGCTGTTCGGCGGCCGCAGCCTGTGGTGCAGCTACGAATCCTTCGCCATCAACGGCCTGCCGATCTGGCAGACGGTGACGCAGGCGATGGCCGAGCTGCGCCGCCCGACGCCCGCCACGGTGTGCCTGTTCACCGCCGGGGCGCTGGAGCAGGGCCGCAACGGCTGGACCCACCAGCGCCCGGAAATCGAAAGCTACTTCGCCGCGATGATGCGCAACGGCAACGTCTACCCGCTGTTCCCGGTCGACGCCAACATGATCCAGGCGAGTTACGACTGGGCGCTCAAGCAATCGAACAAGGGCATCGTCATCACCGCCTCGAAGACGCCGCTGCCGATCCACGCGACGATGGCGCAGAGCCACCAGGCGATCGAAGACGGCGCCATCGTGCTCAAGGAACTGCCTTCAAATAAGGCGGCGGGTTCACACAGCGTGGTGTTCGCGGTGACCGGCGACCTGGTGCTGCAACCGGTGTTCGCCGCCGCCGAACTGCTGGCCGAGGCCGGCATCGGCTCGCGCATCGTCGCCGTGGTCAACCCGCGCCGCCTGTATCGCCCGACCGATGTGCTGTGGGACAGCGTGTCGGAACCCGATGGCCGCTTCATGGGTGACGACGCGTTCAAGGCCATGTTCCACGGCGACGTGCTGATCGGCGTGACCGGCGGCCCCTCGGCGCCGCTGGAGCCGGTGTTGTTGCGCAGCCAGGCCGCACAGCGCGACGTGTTCTGCTGGAAGCGCGGCGAGACCACCGCCAGCCCGCAGCAGCTGTTCGACTTCAACGGCATGAACGCGCAGGCGATGCACGAGCGCGCGCTGGCGATGCTGGAGCGCGTTTCAGCTTAAAAACTTTATCCGCGAAGGACGCGAAGATACGCGAAGGAAAAATCACAAGGGTTTCTTCGCGCCCCTTCGCGTCCTTCGTGGACAGAAATAGGTTTTCACTATGAACCCGAAAATCATCGTTCTCGACGACGACCCCACCGGTTCGCAGACGGTGCATTCCTGCCTGCTGCTGACGCGCTGGGATATCGCCACACTGAAGACGGCGCTGGCCGATGCGGCGCCGCTGTTCTTCGTGCTCACCAACACGCGCGGGATGGACGCGGAACGCGCTGCAGCGGTCACGCGCGAGGTGTGCGAAAACCTCAAGGCCGCGCTCGCCGATTTCACCGGCCCGGTGCTGTTCGTGTCGCGCTCGGACTCGACCCTGCGCGGCCACTATCCGGTGGAGACCGACGTGATGAACGATGTGCTGGGGCCTTTCGACACGACGCTCCTCACCCCGGCGTTTTTCGAGGGCGGGCGCATCACGCGCGACAGCACGCATTACCTGATGGTCGACGGCAAGCCGGTGCCGACGCATGAAACCGAATTCGCGCGCGACTCGGTGTTCGGCTACCGCACGGCATTTCTGCCCGACTACGTGGCGGAGAAGACCGGCGGCCGCGTCGCCTCAAAGGATGTGCAACGCCTGACGCTGACCGCGCTGCGTGCCGGTGATGCCGGCGCCTGGCTAGCCAATTTGCATGACAACGCGGTCGGTGTGGTCGACGGCGAAACGCCGGACGACTACCGGCAGTTTGCCGACGCCGTACTGACTGTCGCCGCCGGTGGCAAGCGATTGCTGTTTCGCAGCGCGGCCTCGCTGCTCACCGCGCTGGCGAAGCTGCCACCGCAGCCGGTGGCCGCCGACGCGTTCTCGACCCTGGTGCCCAACCGGCAGCCCGGCGCGGTCGTGGTCGGCTCGCACGTTGCCAGGACCACCGCGCAACTGACTGCGCTGCTGAAGGAACGCGGCGTCATCGGCCTGCCGCTCGACGTTTCCCGCCTGCCGGACGCGCGCGCCGCGGTGGTCGACGAACTGACGGCGAGCATCGCCCACGCTCATTCACGTGGCCTCACCCCGGTGGTGTTCACCAGCCGTGGCGAACGACAGTTCGCCAGCGTGGCTGAACGATTGAAATTCGGCGAAGCGGTATCGGGCACGCTGATGGACGTGGTGCAGCGACTGCCGCCGACGCTGGGCTTTCTCATCGGCAAGGGTGGCATCACCTCCAACGACATGCTGTCGACCGGGCTGGCACTGACCGCATCACGCGTGCTGGGGCAGATCCTGCCCGGCGTCACCGTGGTGCAGACGCCGCCCTCGCACCGCCTTCCGCAGATTCCTGTCGTCATTTTCCCCGGCAACGTCGGCGGCGACGGCGCGCTGGCGGAGGCCTACCGGCGCTTGGCGCCCTCGCACGCGCAGGCGAGCCCGGCTAAACTCGCAGCCTGAACTTAGCCACGACGCTTTTCATGCTCAGTCCCGCCTTCCTGTCCAAACTGCGCAGCCTGTTGCCGCCGCACTGCGTGCTCAACGAGCGCGAAGACCTGCTGCCGTTCGAATCCGACGGCCTGGCGGCCTATCGCAACACGCCCGACGTGGTGGCGCTGCCGGAGAACGAGGCGCAGGTGGCGGCGATCCTGCGGCTGTGCCATCAGCACAAGGTGGCCGTGGTGGCGCGCGGCGCCGGCACCGGCCTGTCGGCCGGCGCGCTGCCGATCGACGGCGCGGTGCTACTGGTGCTGTCCAAGCTCAACCGCATCAAGGCCATCGACCCGCTGGCGCGCACCGCGACGGCGCAGCCCGGCGTGCGCAACCTGGCGATTTCGGAAGCTGTCGCCGCGCATGGCCTCTATTACGCGCCCGATCCATCGTCGCAGATCGCCTGCTCGATCGGCGGCAACGTGGCGGAAAACTCCGGCGGCGTGCACTGCCTGAAATACGGGCTGACGGTGCACAACATCCTCAAGCTGCGTGCCTGGACGATTGCAGGCGAACTGTTGGAAATCGGCGGCGAATCGCTCGATAGCGCCGGCTACGAT